>JABHNP010000100.1 GCA_018694455.1 Planctomycetaceae bacterium
AGACCACTTCTACTGTCGCGACTGAGCATTTCATCGTGTCAAAGAACAATGGTTTTTTAAAAGAGATTGCTATAACCGATAGCACATCTATTGACTTTACGGATCTTCAGTCTGGTGATTACACATTCACCGTATCGGCAGCAAACTCAAATGGTGAAGGAGATGCTTCAAGTGCATCTCAGTCGCTCCTCACGTTTTCAGATCTGGTGCAAGACTTCCAAGACTCTTCTCTTGAGACCGGGAACTCCTCTTTTATTCGTCATAACGCGGATACACCAGAGGGGGCCGCTGCTGTTGATCTTTACCGAATCGGTGTTGATGTCATGAAGGGTCTTCCTTCCAGTGATCCCTTCAGCTGGGATGTCCAAGCAGGTATCCACGGCACATTCTGGTCAACTCTGCCGACCCTAAAGCAAGGAATGATTGACAAGGGATTCATGACTCAGCAAGAAGCCGATGATGCATTTTCATCATGGGAAGTTGTTCTTAACAACTGCAATCACTGGGTCAAATTGTGGGCCCAAGCCCAAGGCGCCAACACAGCAACGCCTACACAAAACTTTAGTGTTGTGTTTATCGCATGGCATCGACTTTACATTACTGCTTTTGAAAAAGTAGTCCGCCAAGTACTGATCAATGAAAAAGCCGATAGTTCGTCTGTATTTGCTACAAAACTTGCGAACGCAGATGTAGAAAAATGGACGCTTCCATACTGGGACTACCGCACTCCTGAAACCAGTGCCATTCCCCAAGGATTTCGTGAGCCTGTATTCGATGGGCAGCCAAACGCACTCTATGAGAAAATTCGTGGTACTGACATCAACGCTGGCATACCACTGAGTCAAACACACATGCCTGAAGGAGATCTCGGAATTGTTCCGGTACCTGGAGACTCACAACCAGGGGTCAATGTCACTCAATATTTCAATCAGAGTGTTGCTCTACAGCAAGCCCAAACACTATTCACACAATTTAACTCTCTCGCTGAACTCTCCCCTCACGCAGTGGCACATGATGTCATCGGTGGAATGTCTGACACCGCCCTGCCAAGAATCTCAAACTGGATTGACATGGTGGATCTCGCACGGATCGACAACGTTGATACGCTCTGGGAAAACAACACCATTCCATCTGATGCAGGTGATGTTTTGACGAATGCGATCGAACAAGGGAACTACGGAAACGTCTACAACTTTATCCAAGACAAGTATGTGACAGAACCGACCGCAATCACAAGTATCATCGATGACTCGAAATATCTAACCACATTTTTTGGTGAATCATCGAGTATCGCACCGTCTCTTGTGGGTTGGGTGCCAACAGCTGGTCGTGATTCCATTTTTTATCTTCATCATGCATATGTTGATAAATTGTGGACCGAATACAACACGCTTCCGACTTCTTCATATCTTCAAGAAAGTGTCCTTGATATTGCTGGCTGGAATTTCACCTTCTGGGAGCCTGATGCCAACGGGGACCCTTATCTTCAAACGTATTCTACATGGAACAATGCCAGCTACCTTGAACCAAGAGTAGAAAACGTCACCTCAAACAAGGTTCTTCAAGCGGTTTATTACCCGGACTATGTTTATGACTCTGTAGAACCACTCGATAGCAACTACATGCCGCTTCCAAAGACATCGAATAGTGTTCTTGCATTGTTAGAAAACCCGATTTTTTCGCCACCGCTGAACACTATTCATCCAGATGCAACGGATTCGATTCCTGGCGATCAAAACACGATTCATGATCTAGCGTTTCAATCAATTGACCTTGAGCTTCCACTCACAGCAGGTCTTGTGAATCAATTAAACAGCACAGAAACGGATCAAGAAGATATTCGTGTAGCTATTGAGTTACTTCTTGAAACACCGATGAATGCCTCAGAGAACATCGGCATTGCCGTTGGAGACGTGACCTTTCTTGCCAACAACGCTGACCAAATTCAAGCCTACTGGAATAGCTGGGATGTAAATGCTGGAACGGGCAACCGTGACGGTAACTTCAGACCTGATGAAAATTTCATCCTGACGAATCTCAATGACACTCCGCTAAGCCATGATGATTCTACGAATGCGATGCAGAATCTTCAGCTTGCTCGTTTCAATCCGCTTGCCATGTCGAGTACATCCATGCCTGGAATGGCGATGAATACGCACTACTCAGCTGATATCTCTTTCCCCGTAAGTCAGCAATTTGCCTTCGAACACGATATCATTCGAGGTGATTCACAACTTGGCATTATGGTTCTCTCTGCGACACCTACTAGTACTGCAAGCCACAACACAACGCTTTCAGAAATATCTTCATCTCTGCACCAGAACATTACAGTCGGAAACATAGGGGGCAACGTTGATGCCCTGACATTCCTTAAAACCAATCCGGCAATCATAAGTAATCCTGCCGCACTTGCGAACATTCATGTGTGGGCCAAAACGCATTCTCCAGATGCATCTACGTATTATGATCGATCGGTTGATCTTGCCTGTGTTTATCTCGCAACCAACCAAGACCTCATTCCTACATATCGTGATGATCCACTTGCAGCAATTAAACAGTATTTAGATCAAGGTCTCTATAACGGCCGATCTCTTGACGGCTGGCTGCAAACATCGACTATCGCAGAAGCAAGAAATGTTGTCTTCGCGACAATTTGATTGACCTCCATGCAAGAAGAACTGACGCTGGTTTTTGTTCGTGGCGCACAATCGGCTAGGTTATTCTTCAGGTATCAACTCAAGGAGTGCGATACTGAGGGTGGTCATCGAAACAAAATGGTGCTGATCAGAACCAAAAGAGTCGAATAAAGAAACGAGTGCTATTTTGGTACTCTATTGTAGAGTTTTCTGATACAGGGTTCCCTAAGTCCGTCCGGGCCTATTTTATTGAACTTCTAG
>JABHNP010000403.1 GCA_018694455.1 Planctomycetaceae bacterium
AAAACACTCCAGCCCAACTCATGAAACGATGTCGCAATTCGTGTTCTTGAAAACGCAGCTACGACACCAAGTTCACGCATTCTCTGTTCGGCTGCTTGTACAAGTCGCTGCCCATGTCCAGCGCCACGACACTCAGGAAGGATAGCCACCCGATCAAGAACAGCTGCCTTCACAGGAGCAGACCCGATCATGATTGTACGAGGTGCAATTTCGATGTGACCAACAATTCGTCCAGCGAGTCGAGCAACTAGTCTGTTTGCCGAATCATGTTCTGGATGATCAACGGCTGCATGAAATTCTGCTCGGCTCGGTGGTGATGGTAACCCAGAAAGAAGTTGAAGAATCTCGGTCTGATCACCAGCTTGTGCAGGGCCTACCTGACACTCCTCTTGCATCCACGCTGGAGGAGTGAGATCAACGGGTGGATGCTCTGGAAGATGATGAATAGCCTCACGCTTTGCATTCGAGCGGCGACTAAAGACAGTGCCTGATGGTCTGATTTCAACAGTGCTCACTGTCGTAGAGTGACTACGATGACGAGAGGAGACAGTCTTTGTTTTTTTCTGGGGAGCCACAACGGCGGTCGTCCGGACAGCACAGTCCGACTGATTTGTCGAACGCTTTCGAACGCGCGAAGTTTTCTTGACGGTGGCTGACCGACTGCTTCGTGTTGGCTGACTGCGATGAGATCGCTTACGTAAAGAACCCGACCGCGATGGCGAAGATGTACGGGAAGATCGTTCCGACAGCATGTTGTCTCCTGTCCCTAGGAGGTAAAAATTCATTCCGTTACACGACACGATATGTCGAAACTCAATCCATTTCCAGTAGGAGGAACTCTTGAAGTTGATTTTCGGGGAAAAAACACCATGGGAAGTCGCGAGTTTGCAGAATTTTTTCTGCTCGAATTGATGCTGCGAGTGGCCCAACACGGTCTAATAATTGCTGTCGTACAGATTGCGTGTAATAGGCAAGTCGGGTATTTGTTGCTCGAATTTCATGACAGCGTCGCCGGGCTAGAGTCGCTGTAGGACTCGTATCAATCCACCGTCGTTTCTCTGTAATGAGATCTCGGACGGCTTCTGGTTGGCCCGAGAGCGGCTCGAGGTGGCATTCTGGATGAAACTCAAGGTCTCGGAGTGTTCGGTGCACTTCAGCAAGTTCTGCAAGCGGGCGACGTTTAGAGAGTTCTGGGAATTGAGTTTCTAGTGGCAGGCGAAGTGTCCCTGAAACCACGGCATGCCGTGGCGGTTGGCAACCAGTGAGTGAGTGGACAATATCGTCAGTGATTTCATCGTACGCTGAACCGCCAATTCCATGGACAAAGACATCTGCGACAAGTAGGCGGGCGATCAGTGTTGTCATGATGGCCCGTGGTCGCAGCCGTAAGGCGTGTTCTTCCATTCGCGAGAGGGCATCGACCCATTTGGATGGTGGCGTATCGAGGGAAATGGGGAGTTCCACTCGTAATGTTTCCATGTCCGACAATATGAGGACACCTGGTGTACTGGTATTTGCGAAGACACGCCGTCGCTGGAGGTCATCTTCTGACCAGATCCACCAAGGTACTTCAAACCATGGGCCCTCTGCGGTGTCATCAATTTTTTCAACCAGATCTGGCATTGGACGAGTTCGTCCTCGCTGTCGATGTCGACGGCGGTAACGACCTAAGGCCGCATTGTAGGCACTGTGCAGTTCCCGACTTCTAGCAAGGAGCCAGGCCATGAACACCATGACGGTTGGCAGTCGCATTAACTCACTAACAGGTATTTCAATTGTCTCGAGTCCATATCGCTCCTCGAGTTGGTGTCTTGCTTGTGCAATCGCAAGACCAATACGGTGACTTTCATTGAGTCTTTCAACAGCAAGTGGCCACCACCGTCGAAGGATAGCGTCAGGTACAAGTGGTGTAAGGAGATCAGAGGCCCGGCGACCGAAGGAACGAAAACATTCCAGATCCTCGACACCACGTTCTTCCCATGCAATTGGTTGACTCGATTGATCAAAAGGAACGTATTCCAATTGTGCGGAGTCAGGCGTTCCGACAGGAACTCCAACACTTGTTGTACGACAATAGTCAGTATCAACAATAAGATTGATTGCTGTGCCTCCTAGGCGTCGAGCGTAGGCATCAATCGCGAAGTTCTTGAGCCAGACCCCTGGATGAAAAAGATCTGGCTGATGGCCTCCCATGATAATTGGAGCTGCTATCCATTCAGCTGTATTTGAAGGCCGACTGACGTCTCGGTAACTTGACGTGTACTCTGTGGCGACCGTTAATATTTCCCGTCGTGTTGCTGCAACGAGTTCCCAGAGTTTGAGGTCACCCACTTGTGTATCAAAAGCTGTTCTCAAGAGTTTGTTGTTATCAACAAGGTGGTCGATTGCAATTGCTGGATCGGTCGGATCCGGTGTAATTGGAGGGTCAAACAGCCGTCCACCGGAATCCGGTGGTGGTTGGTGTCTGCGGCGATCAAAGCGCGGGTGGTTACTCAAACGTCGACTCTCATGGCAGGGGAACCCACACCATACCCGACACCACGATCAACGCCACTCCTAGCGTGTATCGAACGGATTGCTCGTTCAAGAATCTCACGATAATGGGCAATTCGAGTCGTTCCGTCATCGAGCGCACCACCAAAACTTCTCGTGAGATCCAGATAGACGAGCGGAACCGGTACTTCGACAATGTTGAGCTTTGCTGCAGCCGCCAGTACCCAGACTTCCAGGGGCATTGCGTAGCCTGTCTCCGTCACTGAGAGCGATTCCAGTGCTTTTCGGGAATAGGCTTTAAATCCACAGAAAGCATCGGTCAGTGACAATCCGAGCCTCTGGTTGATTTCATGTGTAATTTCCATATTGATCCGTCTGCGGCCTTCTGGCGCTGCGTCATTGTTTGGAAGACATTCGAGGTAGCGACTTCCACTGACAATATCAGGAGGATTGTTCTCAGGTTTCTCAAGTGCAGCAATGAATGAGGGAATAAGCTGCGGCTGATGCTGACCATCACAATCAATGGTTGTCAGACCTTTCCAACACGATCCATCTTCTCGGGGGTGAAGGGCATATGCAAAAGCCGTGGAGAGAGCGGCCCCATAACCACGGTTTGTCTTGTGGTGAATAACGGTGACATCGCCGTGTTTCTTCACCCTTTCTTTCAATATAGACGCCGTGTTGTCTGTTGAGCCATCATCTACAACCAGTACGTGGTCAGTATACTGAAGCACCTGATCAAGAACTTCTTGAACGTACTTCTCTTCGTTAAAAACTGGGAGGGCTGTGAGAACTTGAGTCATGATTTTTCTTTGTTCGGAAACACACCTGTCGGAAAAATAGAAAGGACTATGTCGCCGGGAGCCACCGGAGAGGGTCTGCTTCTTTGAGACTCACCCAGCAATGAAGATCAGGAAGAGCCTTGTGTAATTCCTGGCTCATGCGTTCCATGGCAAATCGTTCACTTTGATGATGACCAACAGAGACAACTGCCATATTGTGATTCTGGGCCGTTAGGGCATCGTGCAACTTGATTTCACCAGTTACAAGCGTTTGACACCCAGCAGCGGCAGCAGCAGGTACGGATTCACCACCGCTTCCGCAGACAATGCCGATTCGTTTTGCCAAAAGTCCCGTATTGCCAGCAACGTGACATCCGGGGCAGCCTAAAGCAGATGCGAGCTGTTGCGCAATCATGCCCACTGTATTCTGTGAGGAGGTAGTGCCAACGCGCCCGAACCCCACACTGGGATCGGCCTCGTCCGGCTCAAGAGGTGCTATGTTTTGCAGAGAGAGCATGTCAGCAAGCATCGCGTTTATTCCATGAGCAGCTGAGTCCCATGCAGTATGACCACTCCATACCCCAATGCCTGCTGTCAACAACTCGAGGAGGATTCCACCCGTTGCCGTCGCTTCAGTAATACGATTAAGCGGACGAAAAGGGAGTGGATGATGCGTCACAATGAAATCGGCTTTTTGGGATACAGCCTCTCGAGCGACATCCATCGTAAGTGTCAAGCAGGTCATGACTCGCTGGACAGTCCGACGCTTTGTTCCGACAAGAAGACCTACATTGTCCCATTCAGCTGCAAGTCTGAGTGGGGCAAGGTGTTCGAGCGCGGTAATGACATCATGAGGTGTCGCCATACATACTATGATACACAGACTGTGTGTTAGAAACAGGATCAGATACGAGGATCCCTTCTCTTGCTCGTGAACCATTGGATGACAGGGTACGATACATGAAGGGCGTCCACGACGAGTCACTGAAACAATTTGACTCGTACTGAACGAACATCAGGCCTCATGAATATTCGAAACTCACAGACACTCCTATGAATTCCTCACGTGTTGCGGTTCCCATTGTACCGCTTGATACTGACTTTCGGCGATCGCTCTCAGTTGCTCGAGAACTTGGTGTCGGTGGCATTGAAATCGATGGTCGGCATGGTATCGATCTTTTGACACTTTCTGAAACAGGTGTTCGTCAAATTCGTAAGTGGCTCGATGATGCTGGTCTGCGAGTAGCGGCCGTGTCATTTCCAACGAGACGAGGGTACGCAGATCAAGACCAGCTCGAAGCTCGGGTTGGTGCGACCAAGCAGGTGATGCTTCAGGCACAGCGGCTTGGCGCAACAGTCATACTTGGCCGTCTCGGTGATATTCCTGCAAAAGAAGAAAATGGAGACTGGCAGGTGCTCATCGATGTGCTTACTGATCTTGGGCGCACCGGCCAGCAAGCTGGAGCATTTTTCTGTGCTGAAGCTGGTCAGTCGGCTCCAGAGGATCTACGGCGTGTCATTGAAGCGGTACCAGAGGGAAGTCTTCAGGTGCATCTGGTCACTGGGGCACTTCTGGTGCATGGATATGACCCAGCGGAGGCTGCTATGACGTTGGCTACTGATATTGGCTATGTCCATGCCACAGACGCTGTCGCCGGATCGTATGCCGGACACGGACGTGCAGTTCCATTGGGTACTGGTCAAGTTGATGTCCCGCCAGTGCTGGCAACACTTGAAGAACGAGGATATCGGGGCTGGGTTGGCGTTGAGGCAGTTTCGACACGTCAGGCAGAGGCTACAAGGGAGCTCTCAGCAGCTGTGAATCAGCTCGTGAGCTAAGCCTTGAGCTAAGCCTTGAGCCAAGCCTTGAGCCAAGCCTTGAGCCAAGCCTTGAGCCAAGGGTGTAGAGCTTCCGATGGCCACGAGTACACTGATGACATGCTTCGGACAGGGAATATGTTTTGGACGCGAAATATCATGTGGCGAATAACGGTGTGGTGCACCGTTTCTTGGCATGCACTTGTGATCTCAGGCCTCCCACTTCCAATCGATGCAGTCACGTCTCAGTTGAGACTTTCTTCTGGTGCTGCTTCGATAAAACTGGCAGCTAAAGATTGCACAACGCCGTTTCCGTGTATGAATAAACCGTGCGGCTGTATGTCAGCAAAACAGTGCTTTCAGAAGTGTTGTTGTCATACGCCAGATGAGACACTGGCATGGGCGCAGCGACATGGTGTTTCTGAAGATGTTCTTCATGCTTTACAGCGTCGAGTGAAAAAACACGATACATCGCATAACAATGATTTCCAGCAGCATGTGCAGCAAACATGCTGCAAAGTGGAGACTTTGGAACCTAGTGCGGTGGGCCCGACAGCATCGCAAGAAACTTCTGCGCAGAACATATTTGATGAAGAGGTTTGCTTTGAGTATGAATATCTGTCGGCGGCCGGAGAGCAGGAATGTTGTGTGGAGAATCAATCACAGCATGATCAGCCGAGTGGCAAGCGCTGCATTACAAGGCTCGAAGTAATGTCTGAACACACGGTGATTCTGCAATCACTGCTTACCTGCGGCGGTATCCTCAGTGAGTGGCTCGCATCGGGTGTGGCGATACCCCTTGTGCCGGTCGTCGCTGTGTGTTGCGGCCAGCTATATCTTGAGTTACCAGAACAATCTCATAATGTATTTTGCGGTGAGCGTCCCGCTCCGCTTACACCGCCTCCCTGCGTGGGCTGAAAGCTGATTGCATCTCTTTCATCCGTTTGAGCAGTTTCGTGCTATCGCATGCTGCTTGCCATTCCATATGCGCTGAGGAACACTATGTCGATTCGAAATTATTACAGAGGATTTACGCTTATTGAACTGCTTGTTGTCATCGCAATCATAGGCGTCTTGGTCGGGCTTCTTCTACCGGCGGTTCAGCAGGCTCGTGAAGCTGCTCGCAGGTTGACATGCGTCAATAATCTCAAGCAGACCGGTCTTGCTATGCATGCTTTTTACGATGCAAATCGGCATCTGCCTTCGGGTTATATTTCTCCGGGGGTATCGGCAACAGATTCATCTACGAGCGAGACAAGCAAAGGGTATGGATGGGGTTTCTTTCTATTGCCATATAAGGAACAGGTAGCCCTTTTTGACTCGATCGACGAGGCACTTGAGCCTGTTGGCACGATAAATGAAACCAGAGCAGCAGAAGCGAATCTTGGTGGTTCTCTCTGCCCGACGGACACAGCACCCGATTCTTTTACCGTAAATAATGGAAGTGAAACAGTCACACTTCCTACATCAAACTATGTTGCCATTCTTGGTTGGAACAACGTGACGACACAAGCCGGGCAGGGGAACGGCGTGTTCTTCCGTAACAGTGAGATTGAATTCAAAGATATTTCTGACGGGCTTTCAACAACAATTTGCGTAGGCGAACGAAAACACGTCCACGATTTTTTTGATCAAGGACCATACGCTGCTAATAGTACTTGGTATGCGGCTGTTCCAGGCGTTCGTAGAGATGCTGGTATGGCGATGATGCCCATGATGAAGGAAGGACCAGGTTCCCTTGTACTCGGTCACGTTGGGCAAAGCGGTATGATGGCAGGAAAAACTCCGAACCACACAAATCATATTGTGCACTTCAGTAGCAGCCATAATGGTGGTGTTGTATTCCTTCTTTGTGACGGGTCGACGCACTTTGTGCTTGATAACATTGAATATCCGTTGTTTAAAGCACTTGGAACGAGAGCCGGTGGGGAGGTCGCAAGTCTTTAACGTGCTGCAGTAAACACGAAATTATATTGGACAGGAAGTTCTTTAGCTAAGAGACCGCTGACATTGCCCGGCAAGTACGGCTGCTGCAATGGCGGCGGTTTCAATGCGAAGGGTGTTTTGTCCAAGTGACATGTGTTGGAAACCATGCGCACGTGAGAGAGCGAGTTCTTCTTCTGTGAATCCACCTTCTGGCCCGATGACAATCAGCATTTCATCAATTGGTGTTGAAAGCATTGACTGCATCGAATCAATGCTCGTGGGACAGGCAAGAATGCATACTTTTGTAGATGCTGTTGATAGGAGTGTGTCGAGTGATTGCGATGGAGTAATCTCAAGAAGTCGATTCCGCTTCGATTGCTTGCAGGCCTCAACGACACCGCGTCTCAGTCTGCTTATCGCGGCAGACGTTGGTTGTGCAACAGACCGTGATGTTGTTAGAGGTGTGAGGTAATCCACCCCAAGTTCAGTGATTTTTTCAATCAGCCATTTTTGGCGTTCACCTTTCGGTAATGCGACGGCGAGCGTGATGACTGGTTGTTGAGAAATCTTCTCAGTGTATCTCGCGTCAAGACGCAGTGTGACCTCATTACGCTCAATACCGGTTACAGTCGCAGACCATGATGTTCCTTGTCCGTCAAACAATTCGACTAGATCACCGGCCTTGATCCTCATAACACGAGAGAGATGTCGAGCCTCATCGCCTGCAAGCGTGGCAGCATCGCCCGTGGGAGTTTGGGAAAGGAAGAATCGCGGACTCATAAATAGGGTTCCGGTGAATACATTGAAAAAATAGGTGACGATTCATCATGACGTGGGTGCATTAAATTCGTACAACCTTCCCTTATGGTACGCAACAACTGGAACTTTACAGCGAATCCTTTCGAGGGAACCCTTACTCCGGGGACTTTCTATTGCGGAAAGCCTCAGGAAGAGGCACTTGCTCGTCTCGAGTGGATTTGTGAGGAACGTCAGCGATTTGCGATAGTGGCCGGTGTCGAGGGAGTAGGGAAGAGTCATCTTTCCACAATGGCCCTCCGCCGCTTTGGTGGACTCGGCGCCGAGGCAATGTTGCTGTCACTACACGGTATGCCTGAGGGGGAATGGCTACAATTTCTCATTGAAAGGCTTCCGCTCGATCAGGCAAGTCGTTGTGAATCAATAACGAATTGGCAGAAATTAGAAAATAGGCTTCGTGAAAATCGATTGATGGAGCGGCCTACGGTCATCCTTGTCGATGACATTGATCAAGCTCCTGCTGATGCTATCTCGGGAATCGAACGTCTCGTACATAGTGCCGAACCGCGATTTAGCTGGACAACAGTTGTTGGGACTGCAACCAGCTCTTCACTATCAAATATTCCTGAATCACTCCGAAAACAGTCTGCTCTGAAAATTCTTCTTGAGCCATGGGAGAGTAGTGATGTTCGTGCGTTTTTATCAACTTCAATACAAAGAGTCGGTGGTGATCCAGTAATTATTCCATCCGCCACGGCAGATACGATCACTCGTTTTGCCGGTGGGCTTCCCCGTCTCGTAAGCCGCCTCACTCATCTCTCCTTAGCTGCTGCAGCCGGTGATGGGCTCCGTCACCTCGACTCGTCAACAGTTGAACGAGTGTGGAGAGAATTGTACCCAGTGGATGCATACAGCGATCCACTCACACGAACTGATGCTGGTCATAGCGGCCGACCTGAACGGCCGGTGGGACGCGTTCGGGCTGTCCGAAAATTATTTGAATAAACGGGAATATTCACTGCATCTACTATATTCGCTTCTCATTTGGTTAAGATGAAGCTCAGTCGCCATTTGTATCTTGTCTGTATCGGAATTTTTCTGTGGCAAAACGTATGACTCCCGCCTCGCAGGCATCATCTCACCGTCGAATCGTTGCGGTATCTCCAGATGATGGTTCAGCAATCAACCTGAAACAGCCTGAACTCGCTGCATTCCTTGCTTGGTTCATACCCGGGCTCGGGCATTTGTATCAGGGTCGCACGAAAAAAGGTGCCATGTACATGTCGGTTATTCTGACACTGTTCGTGGCTGGCTTGTGGCTCGGAGATGGGCGGGTTGTCTATGCATCATGGCGACCGACCGATACTCGTTGGTGGTTTGTTTGCCATGCAGGTATTGGAGTTGCAGCAGTGCCAGCAGTTGTGCAGTCAGTCTCTATGACGGGCTCGAATCACGAACCATTTTGGATTGCTGGATGGATGACACCGCCACTTCTTGAAGGGCAACTTGTGTCGCGTGAATTTGCGGAACGACTTGTGAATAAGGACCCTTATATATTTGAATTGGATTTCTGGGATCGACCGCCATATAAACAATTCCGAGCCGATCAGGTTTCAATGTGGCACCATAAACTAGGGCGTTTTTTCGAGCTCGGTACGCTCTACACAGTGCTTGCAGGCATGCTCAATATGCTGGTCATCTACGATGCGTGGGCAGGCCCAATGCATCCACTCATAAAACAAGAAAAATCTTCTACGAGTTCTGACGAAGAAAATAATCAGGATGATGACACTCAGAGTGATGGCACAGCTGATACAGGTTCAGTGACACGATGATGTTTTTTATGGAGACTTAGAATGGATTCCGGCATCATGATAGTCTTTGCACTTTTTCTCGAGAATGTACCGATGCTCTTTTTCAGCCTTCCCTTAATTGCGGCAGCCAGCATCGTTTTTTCGGCAACGCATCATGAATCGCCGCCAGCAATCTGGAGAGGAGCCGTTGAATGGATGATTTGGCTGGTTGGTATCCTTGGCACAGTTTTGCTGGCTGTCTTTATACTGAGTCAATTAGCGTAAGGTTATATTTCAGATTCTTCCGCCAAAGAAGGTTTTTCTCTGGCGAGGCGACGTAGTTGCCCGCAGGCAGCATCAATTCTTGAGCCCTTTCTCCTTCGAGTCTGGACATTCACGCCAGCATTCCGAAGGACATCAAGAAATCGCTCACGAGACACATCAGTAGGCTCTTCCCACGGTAGGCCATCAACTGTGTTGTATGGAATAATGTTTACAAGCGCCGCGCGTTTACCAATAAAACGAGCCAATGAACGAGCGTGATCTGGAGAATCATTAAGATTTCCGAGTAAGACATATTCAAAAGTAAGGCGACGACCGGAGGTTTCCCAGTACCGGTCAGCTGCAGATAAAATGGCATGAATTCCGATCGACTTATTTACTGGAACGAGTTTCGTTCGGAGCAGATCGTCAGCAGCATGGAGCGATACGGCAAGATGGTATCCAGGGTTTTCATGAGAGAGCCTGTCAATTGCTGACGGCAAACCAACAGTTGAGATAGTGATTCGTCGTTGAGATATACCAAGCCCATCGGGACTTTGTGCAGCTGCGAGAGCAGGTAATAATCGATCGAGGTTTGCAAGTGGTTCACCCATACCCATGACGACAATATGACTGAGTCGTTCGTCTGGTGGGAGTAAACGAGTGAGTCGTAATAACTGTTCGATGATCTCACCAGTTGTCAAATTTCGAATAACTCCATCGAGACCACTAGCACAAAAGACACATCCCATGGCGCAACCGACTTGTGAAGAAATACAAACAGTACGCCGAATACCGTCACGTAATAAAACACACTCGATCTGTTGACCATCGTGTAGTTGGAGAAGTAGTTTTTCAGTCCCATCTTCAGCAACTTGATGGCGGGCGATGTGAGTCGTCCAGATTCTTAATTCGGCATCTAGCTGCTGCCGAAGATCATGTGGCAGATCGGTCATGTCAGAAAAAGAATCTGCCCGTCGTGCATGAAGCCAGCGATACACTGCTTTTGCCCTCCACGCGGGCTGTCCCGCTTGGGAAAGCCATGCTCCAAAATCAAACTCAGGATCGAGTATATGTGGCAGATGGTTGGGCGGGGTTATTCCCATCGTTATTGGCGTTGTATTAGGCGGCATGAATCATTTCCGGTTAAAGACCGACTGGTATGAGGTCGAAGAAGCATGTAAAGTGCTACGTTAGGGAGAACGTTCTCCGTCCTTTTATTTCCCTCTGAGAATACCAATCGTCAACAATGAGCCAGCAGCAATTTGAAGAACGAACAAAGTGGGTTTATGACGAACAGACTTTTCCAGTCTGGAATGAGTCTTTTGATAAAGACGACCGTACCGAAATGATCCGGGAAGATTTATGGGCTGGTCGTAGTATCTCAATTTTATTGGCCTCTCTGGTTGCAATTGGTCTGATTCTGGCAGGTCTTACTATTAACTTTGTAACCAACTGGCAATAGTTGTAGTCGAGAGTTGGCAGGAAATGCTTGTTGTATCATCTATGGTACGCGAGACCCGCTTACTACCTTACCATGCGGCATCTGTGCGAAAGGATGCGTGGTGTTACAAAGCAGCGGAGCAGTGAAAATGCTTTCACAAAATTGCGTGGGTGACTTAAGCCAAAAAAAGAGCAGTGATGAACATGTCGTCTGGTCGCAGAGATTGAAGATATGATGCATCAGGGATCACTTCAGACAGGCGTGATAGATCAAGTAGTCATTGATGCACCTGCCAAGTTGAATTTCTCGCTTGCAGTTCTTAACCGTCGCCATGATGGATTCCATGAGATTGAGAGTCTTATGGTTCCAGTGTCGTTGTATGATCGGCTTCATATGCAGCGATGTCCGGATGGGGAATTTTCTCTCGAAGTTATTTTTGCTGGACGGCTTGCCGGTGAACTAAGCCACTCGCTTGCTTGCGATGTTCCTGACGACGATAGAAATCTGGTGTTGCGGGCGGCACGGCTTTTAGCTGAACGAGCAAATGTTGAAGCCGGTCTTCGTATTCGACTTGAAAAGCATATTCCATCAGGTGCTGGCCTTGGTGGTGGATCGAGTGACGCCGCATCTACTTTGTTTGCTGCTTCTAAAATCTGGAATCTTGATTGGACAAAAGACCAGCTCGCTGAATTATCTGCAGAACTAGGTAGTGATATCCCTTGGTTTTTTGCAGGTAGTGCGGGTCTTGTTCATGGGCGAGGTGAGCACGTTACGCCAATTGACGGTATTCCTGCGCTCGACGTGGTCATTGCCTGTCCATCAGATGGGCTCTCAACAGCAAAGGTGTACGCAGCGTGTGAACCAGATGTTCAGCGACGTGGTGAAGCAGCATCACTTACTAGGTACCTTCAAGAAAACTCAATTCGCCAAGCCCTGCCGCTGATGCATAATTCACTTCAGCAACCAGCCCGAACCCTTGCACCCTCAGTCGATGCATTACTTTCCGATATGGCAAAGTACGATGCATTGCATCCCGTCCTTACGGGTAGCGGGAGTGCCTGTTTTAGTATCTGTCGCACAGCCAAAGAAGCCAGCCAGTTGGCAGCATGCCTGGAATCAGCAGGTTGGCCCTATGTTTGTCCGACACGATGTGCGGCTCGGCAGATGGACAAGGCTTGCTTGGAGTAGCAGGAGGAGCATCAGATGTGTCGAGAGGCAGCTGGAAGGTACTGGGCCCATGAATTAAAATCTATCGGCAGGAGCAGTTCAGAGCTGTGTTTGCGTCAACCATTTTGTCTCACAAGAGAGTGAAAACAAGCTGTCAGTTTCTTCGTGATCGGGCCAGGAATGCCCTCCCCTATTAGGCGGCCATCAATCTCTACCACAGGAATGACTTCTGCCGCGGTTCCTGTTAAAAAGCATTCGTCAGCTGTGTAGAGATCATGTCGAGTCAGTGTTGCTTCTCGACAGTCAATGTCTTCCTTTAAAGCCAATTCCATCACCACTGAGCGTGTGATACCCTCAAGAATGCCGGCATCGGGAGGTGGTGTGAGCATCCGTTTACCGCGAACAACAAAGATATTATCTCCGGTGCATTCAGCGACTTCTCCCTTATGGTTGAGCATCAATGCTTCAACACAGCCAGCCTGAAGCCCTTCGAGTTTTGCCATGATATTATTTAAATAATTCAAGGATTTGATTCGAGGAGAGAGCGCCGCGGTCTGAATTCGTTGTGTTGCAGCCGTGACAATACGGAGGCCTTGTTCATAGAATTCTTTTGGATACAGGCTTATTGTATCTGCGATAATAATTATCTGTGGGTCATGACAACGGTTTGGATCGAGTCCGAGTGTTCCCGCACCACGCGTCACAATCAACCGGATATAACCATCCTCAAGTTTGTTCGCAGCGAGCGTATCAAGAACAGCCTGCGACATTCGTTCTCGACTCATTGGAATCTTAAGGCATATAGCTCGGGCACTCGCCCACAGTCTGTCAAGATGATCACTGAGTCGAAACACTCGACCTGAATAACTTCGAAGCCCCTCAAAAACACCATCGCCGTAGAGGAGGCCATGGTCGAACACGCTGACACGAGCTTCCTCTTCAGGGACAAGGCGATCATTCATGAAGATGGTTCGAGGCATTATTTCATTATCCTTTTGGCAGAACTATTTGAATGTGAATTATGCCGCTGAATCGGCTGCCCCTGAATTCATTATATCTACGGTGCCGGCGGCAAGCCGAACAATGCCTCCAGCTTGGCTGGCAATATCAGCATCATGTGTGACGAGCACTATAGATAGACCTTTGTCTCGGTTCAACTCAGCGAGCGCCTCAATGATACCAGCACCACTTTCTTCATCGAGGTTGCCGGTTGGTTCGTCGGCTAACAAAACCTGAGGATCAGTAATTAAAGCTCGGGCAATAGCGACACGCTGCATTTCACCACCTGACAATTGTCTTGGCCGATGATGAAGCCTGTCGCTGAGTCCAAATCGATCAAGGAGTGCCTTTGCCTTTTCTTGAGCTGCTCGACGCTGAGTAAACCAGTCAAAAATGCCGTACCGAATGAGCAGCGGAGCAAGCACATTTTCCAAAGCAGTGAGTTCAGGGAGTAAATGATATGCCTGAAAGACCATGCCTATCGAACTGTTTCGAAGTCGGTCTTTTTCGCGAACTGGGAGGTTGTCGATTCGTCGTCCATTGATCCAGACTTCACCACTATCAGGTGCATCAAGGAGTCCCATCACATGAAGCAAGGTGCTTTTTCCAGAGCCACTCTGGCCAACAACAGCAAGAAAGCCACCTTCCTTAAGTGTAAAATCAACACCCCGAAGAACCTCAAGAGTAGTCGTCCCGGATTGATACTGCTTACACACCTGTCGGGTTTCCAACATGGGTGGTGTCTTTGATGGTATTTCTAAATCACTCATGTCGTAAAGCCTCTACTGCATGGAGGCGGGCTGCTCGTACCGCAGGTAAGACACTCGAACCAGTTGCAATGACTATCGCACCAATAATAATCCAGCCAATTGTGACAGGGTCAATGATCGTTGGAATCTGAAAAAAGTAGTAAATAGATGGGTCGAACACCCTCGACCCTGTACACCATTCGACGACTAATCGTATCTGATTGATGTTGTAGGTGATGCTGAGGCCGAGAACGAGACCAGCACCGGCACCAAGAAGACCAAGAAAGAGCCCGTATCCAAGAAAAATACCTGCAATACCAGAGGACGTTGCCCCAAGGGCCTTAAGAATTCCAATATCACGCGTCTTTTCAACAACAATCATGAAAAAGATTGCAAGGATGCCGAATCCTGCAACTGCGATAATAAGGAAGAGCAGGATATTGAGAACCGCCATTTCCATATCAACTGCTGACAGGAGGGGCCCCTGTTTGTCTCGCCAAGTTGCAATCGCGTAGAGGTCTGAAGGAAAGACTTCTCGTAAACGGTCTCGTACCTCATTCAGTTTTGCATCTGGCTTGAGACGAATTTGAATTGAATTCACACTTGGAATCCCAGTCTGCGGATCAATCATTCCCCGCATTCGTTGAAGTGCGTCGATAGGGACAAAAACAAAGTTTGAGTCATATTCACTCATTTTACTCTCGTAGAAATCAACAATTGTGAAGTTGTCACTCACAGCTTTTGGTGGCGTGCCGGCAGTAGGGAATGTTATTTTGACATCATCACCCGGCAGTGTAAGAAATTGATCAACTCCCTGACGGTTTCGAAAACTTGCCAACCCGATACCCGGAACAATACCCGTGAATTGCTCTTTGGCTGGGTCCATGGCACGTCCCTGGGCCGGTCGAGCTGTTTGGAACGGGTTCTTCCGGCTTTCTCCATCTTCGGTGACATCAGAAGAGGTCTCAGCAGAATCATCTTTCGGGCTGGTTGCAGCAAGCACATCATGCACCTGCTGGTCGACTGAGCGTGTGGTCGTGTTCTCAGCAGATTTTTTTGTCTCAAGACGCTCTTTCCAAAGACGCTCTCGTTCTACACGCATTCGACGGTGTGGCCATCCGGCATGCTCCAAAGCAGGTCGAGTTGGGGTCTCCGTTGGACTCTGACTATCAGTCGTGTCGTAGCCACCCTCTCGTAGGCTGAACGAAAGCTGCTCTCTATTTGTAGGGTGTTGGAGATATTGCCCAAAGTCACTGACCTGTGCATGAGTTCTTGGATCGATGCCAATGAACATGACCTGTCGGGTCACCCACTGTCCACGAACCTGAAAACTGAGCATAGCAGGCACCGCAACAGTAGGAGTCATACCGGCTATCTGATCACCAGCGGCTCGCTCAATTTCTTCTATATGCCATTGTGGATCTTGAAATCCTGACAAAGAGTGACTTTCGAAAACAATATCAGACAAAATGCCATGGATACGGGTTTGCATCTCATGTGAGAAGCCAGCCATCACGGAGTTTACGACAATCATTGTTGCCACACCAAGTGTCACGCTAATGACACTAGCGAGTGCAATCCATCGCGTACGAAGATATCGCCAACAAAGAAGGAGTTTGTACATATCGCCAATCGAATTATCAGCCACCGCTGTGGGGACGGTGGATTGGAAATAGGATGATGTCACGGATTGAACTGGCTTGTGTCAAAAACATCACCAAGCGATCAATCCCAATACCTAGACCACCGGCTGGTGGCATGCCGTGCCGAAGTGATTTGATAAAGTCATGATCCATTCTGGCCATGGATTCATCGTCAGAAAGCCCAGCTAATTGTGTTTTGAAAAGTTCTTCCTGAAGATCAGGATCGTTGAGTTCGGTATAGGCGTTGGCTAATTCCATGCCAGCCACATACAGCTCAAATCGTTCGGCAATGTCTGGTGAACCCGTTTTTCTTTTTGTCAGTGGGCAGACTGCAGCTGGGTAATCAATGACAAAAATCGGACCCGAGAGCGTCTTCTCAACAGTTTCTTCGAAGAGCTCACTTTTGATGACATCTGGGTGACGACCAGCGGTTTCAATATCGTGTTTTGTGGCTTCAGCTGCCACGCTTGCTGGGTCGAGCGGATCACAGCCAGTGACTTCGGCAAGCAGGTCGTCGTATCGTTTTCGAGGAAAGGGTGGCTTAAGGCTGACATCGTGCCCCATCCATGTAAATGTCTCTGGTGCCCCCGCGGCTTCAGCCGCTGCAACAAGAACAGCCTCTGTCAGATCCATCATGGATGCGTAATCACCGTACGCTTCATAGGCTTCCATCATGGTAAACTCAGGATTATGGCGTGGGCTAATGCCTTCATTACGATACACCCGACCCAGTTCAAAAACTCGTTCCATGCCACCAACGAGTAATCTCTTAAGGTGGAGTTCTAAAGCAATTCGCATCACAAGGGGCATATCAAGTGCGTTGTGATGAGTTGTAAATGGACGTGCAGCGGCCCCACCTGCGGTTTCTTGAAGAGTAGGCCCCTCTACTTCGAGATACCCACGATCAGTGAGCACTCGACGTATTGCCTCAATAATCTTACTGCGAGCAACAAATCGATCACGTACACCTTCACCATGAATGAGATCGAGATACCGCATCCGTTGACGGAGTTCAGGATCAACAAGACCATGATATTTATCCGGGGGTGTTTCTAATGACTTTGTGAGAAACGTCAGACTACTGGCAAAGATCGTCATTTCACCAGAGTTCGAATATCCAAGTCTACCTTCGACACCGATGATGTCACCAAGATCAAGGCAGCCAACAACTGGCCATATATCCGCACCAACCTGCTTTTTGCCAATCATGACCTGAATGCGGCCAGTGCGATCAACAAGATCAAGAAATACCAGTCGGCCCGCATTGCGGAGTAACATGATACGACCAGCAACTCGTACGGTTGGTCCATCGTCAGCATCCTGAGCAATAGAATCGCCCTGTTTTCGAACTTTTTCAACAGCGTGGGCATCATCGAAACGACTTCCCCACGGATCTATTCCAAGTTCCTGAAGCTTGGCCAATTTATCTCGACGGGCCTGAAGGAGGGCAGCGACGGTGGATGAGGGTTGGTCGGTAGCAGTTGGTGACGAAGAAGACATCAGTCGGCTCTGGTTTTCCTGAGGATACAAAAGTCTTGAGACAGTGGAAAAACTCATTGTCTGCTTTTCTCACAAATTTCGAAAGGGCAGCCGGGTAACAGAGAAGGAGGAGGCAGTCTCTGGTCAAATACGGGATATTCAGGGTACAAACCAGAGGTAGAATAAACTGTGCCCAATGACAGTACTGAGACCTCAAAGTGAACGTCAATAATGCATATTCGAACGCACCACAGGCCAACATTATTTAGTGTCGAATTACGGACAGCGCAGTGGGAACACATGGTTCAGTGGTATAGAAATGTTCTCGGCCTTCGCGTTCTCGTCCGTGTTGTCGATGATGGATATGCACTCTTTGAGGCAGGTGATACCCGGGTTGCAATTCTTAGTCGTGAAAATGCTGGTGCGGCCAGTGGACGGTGGAGTCTTGGTTTCGAAGTCATTGACCTCGAAGCAACACATGCCCGTCTTCGAGCTGCAGATGCCGACGTGCTTGAGCCCAAGACTCATCCTGAGGGATTTCGAGAACTGGTCACTGATGATCCGGATGGAAATCGGCTTCGGCTTTTTGCTTGGCCAACAGCCTCGTGATACATTCTGAACCGACCAATCATAACTATGATGACCTACCAACCACGAGTTGCGAGACGTATACGGCAGAGATACATGTCAGCTGTGATAAACAGAGACTGACCATCTTCACCGAAGCAGCAATTAGCCGTTTTTTGTCCGGTCAAAATCGTTCCAAGATGTGTGCCATCTGGTGATATGACCAGGACACCACCTGGGCCCGTTGCAAATAAGTTGCCTTGAACGTCCACCGCTAATCCATCAGGGTTGCCTTTGCGTCTCTCAGTAAGAGTCGTCGCATCAAAAAATGTCATACCAGCATCCAGTCGTCCGTCTTCAAGAATATTGAATACCTTGAGTATGGGTTCATTTGGATCGGACTGTGCGACATAAAGTTTCTTTTGATCAGGTGAGAATGCAATACCGTTCGGACGTGTCATGGTGTTACAGACAAGATCAACAGTTCCGTTTGGTTGCAGTCGAAAGACTCCACAGCAATCGATTTCCCGTCGTGCATCATCAAATCCATCAGGAAGTCCGTATGGTGGGTCGGTGAAATAAATGGCTCCGGATGTATGAACAGCCAGGTCATTTGGGCTGTTGAAACGTTTTCCATCCCATGCGTCAGCGAGTGTTCGTTTCCCACCATTTTTTTCAAGCACGCTAATTCTTCTGTCGCCATGCTCGCAGCAGAGCAGTCTTCCTGCTGCATCGAGTGCGAGGCCATTGCTTCCTTGTTCTCTTCCATAACTCGCTGGGCCGGTAAAACCGGCGGGTTCAAGAAAGACAGAAAGTCCTGTTTTTTGGTTCCAGCAATGAATACGATTGTTTGGAATGTCGCTGAATAATAAAGATTGCGAAGGAAGTCCCCCATCGCTATGTGAAACCCAAACAGGGCCTTCCGACCAAGCAAAACCCGTAGCAAGCACTTCAATTTCTACACCGGGCGCAATAAGTGCATCAATATTTGGATGTAATCGCTCAATACTTCCGACGGTGGGCAGCCCGTCATCTGCTGCTTGAGTTACACATGCTATTGTCATGGTTGCAATCAGGAACTGGAAAAAAAAGATGTGTCTCCACGATGAGTCATTTGCCACCGTTGATTTCTCCGATCAGTGCTAAAAATTTGATGCGGGGCAACTCTCAATTGCCTATGACTTCTCCACCTGCACGCGTTCCATACGCCCCATAGACCATGTTATCAATAGAATCTGAAAGCGCCGTGACTGACCCATCACACATTAGAAATACTGCAAGCCCAGAATGAGATGCTGAAATATCACGGTCGTCACTCGCTGGGTGATTTGGCGTATGTCCAGTCTGAAACAGCACCATATGGCCATGGTCGTCACTTGGATCAGCCTGATCACGAATAGCACCACTCCAGGCAGTTTCGTATTCAAAATGGTTGCCATTACTGGCAGCTATTCGGAAAGGGCCGTTCTGTCTCTCACCAAGCATGAGCGTTGTTGAAAGTCCGTCGGTAATTTCAGCAAGCTTTGTTGCACTGTTACGACTGAATACGCCTTTTCTTTGCTCCTGTACAGCATCTAGATCAGGAGGGCCAAAGTTGCCGGCGTAGCTTGCCATTGCATAGCGCTCTGAGCCCATTTCAACATATCCATCAGTGGACACCGTATCGGTTGGGCAAAGAAAAACAGAAAGATGTTTTTCACGAGGTATTGTGTTTGCCATATCATGCAGTGGCTTTGAAAAGTCAATACGATCAAATGTTGCTGTTTCTTCAAGAAGAGGAAGCAGCAGTGTTCCCCACGAGTATCCACGAGTATTTCCATTTGTTGAGTAGCTATATTCATAGCCCGTTGGGAGGTGTTTTCGTGCCGTTTCGTAGTTGTGCATGGCGACACCGAATTGTTTGAGACTGTTTTTACAATGAAGCAGTCTCGCCGATTCACGGGCTTGTTGGACAGCTGGCAACAAAAGACCAACGAGAATGCCAATGATTGCAATCACAACTAAAAGTTCGATCAGTGTAAAGCCTTGTCTCAGGCGAGACGTGTTATTCATGCCCGTGGTGTCCATGTTTATGTCCTCCTAACTGAAAGTTGTTGTGTTGATGCCCATGCTTGATATCTGAGCCATGAACATGATAATGAGAATGCTCTTGATCACTCATTATCTTGTTCTTATCAGGACTGATTTGTTCAGAGCATCCCCATAGCAATAATAAAAAACCTAAAAAAGATATTCGGTACATTCAGGAAGTTTAGCACGAAGACCTCTGGGGCCTAAGGAAATGTCGAAAATCTGCCACGATTTGGTTACCTGTCATGCAATTTTGGATACTTTCTCTCGGTAGAACACTTAGCGTAAACCAATTAAAAAATTGATGAAGAGTTCCTCGTCGCCTCAAAGCATTCCGTGTTGCTCATCAAATAAAAACCCACCTCCAAATGGTTTTGGTCTGACGACATTAACAGCCTTGGTCATGACAGGTATGATTGGCTCAGGTGTTTTTGTCACATCAGGCTTTGCGGTTGAATCACTCGGCTCGCGCACTCTGGTTATGGCTGCTTGGCTTGTCGGTGGATTGGTTGCCCTGTGTGGTGCCGTAGCCTACGGAGGCCTTGCACGTCGGTTGCCGAAGTCTGGTGGAGAATATCTTTACCTTTCACGTTCGCTCCATCCGTTTTGTGGTTTTCTTGCTGGTATGGTCTCGCTCACAGCAGGATTTAGTGGAGGCATAGCCTTCGCAGCAATGACATGTCAGGAGTATGCCAAAGGCATTCTTTTGTTACCGGCATGGATGCCAAGTCAGACACTGGCAACAGCCGTCATTATCATCTGTTTCCTGATTCATATTGAGGCAGGGAGGGTGGCGGCACGTCTTAATACCAGCATTGTTCTA
The DNA here is from genome assembly GCA_018694455.1 of Planctomycetaceae bacterium. Classification (GTDB taxonomy): domain Bacteria; phylum Planctomycetota; class Planctomycetia; order Pirellulales; family UBA1268; genus UBA1268. The sequence continues at coordinate 20,771 of JABHNP010000403.1, forward strand.
CTGAAGATCCTGACACTTATGTGTCTCATTATCTTTGGATATTCAGTTGTCGGTTGGCCATCAGCAGTTGCAGAACAATCAATTCAAGGTGCGTCAACGGGCGCGACCATTGATGGATTCGCAATGACAGTCGTCTGGGTCATGTTTAGTTACACAGGCTTTAATGAGGCAATTTATGTTGCATCGGAAGCTCGGGTAGGGCGACGCACCGTACCGCGTGCACTTGTGTTAGGCACATTTCTCACTACGATTCTTTATCTTGCGATCAATGATATTTTTTTACGCGCAGCACCGCTTGTCGAACTAGCAGGTCAGTCACAGGTTGCGGCGATCGCAGCCGCGGCCCTTGGTGGCAGAACGGCACAGTTGGGGATGTCTATTGTCATTGTGCTTTCGACGTTGTCTGCAGCAGCGGGTATGACAATGGCTGGTTCACGAGTTGCAACAGCAATGGCAGAGGATGGCCTCTTGCCAGCGTGGCTGAAAGGACGGTCTGGTCGAAGTCGGGCTGTCTTGGTCCAGACGGTTCTGGCGATCATTCTTGTATATGGAACAACTCTGCAAAATTTATTGGGAACGCTCAGCGTGACGTTATCGCTATGCTCTGCTATGACCGTGGCAACTCTTTTTTGGCCTCAGAAACATGCAGACTCTGAGAAACCGGTAGGCGATGTATTAGCGAATGACCTATCACATCCGTCGGCACTGGTGTTGGTGGCTGCAACTGTATATTGCGTTGCGACACTTCTCTTTGCCGGGCTCTATGGCTGGCATGATCCCTGGCAGCTTGGTGGTGTTGTGGCCATTATTGTCGTTGCAGTATCGCTTTGGCCTTGGGCAAGGTCATCAGACATTTCAGCATTCAATCAATCTCAACACGATTCAGTAGAACAATCAGAAACGTAGCGATTGGTCCTAGAAGCAATGAGATGAGACACCAGACCAGTCCGCTGCGTCCTTTCCCTTGTGCAAGGCCCGCATTAATGAGTGAAAGGGTGCCCCAGCCAACAAAAAAACTTGAATTCGACATAGTCTAGAAGTGACCCTATGAATCGGACTCCTGCCACGCGGAGACAGGAACGCAACTACAAAATAGATTACGGTCACCATGAACATTATCGACACGACCAACAGGAGGCCAATATTTTCTGCGTTTTAGATCAGCGACAGGGAATACTGCTTCTTCTCGAGTATAAGGCTTTGTCCATTCCTGAGCCGCAATGCAGCTAGCAGTATGCGGTGCGTTTATGACAGGGTTATCGTCTTGTGGCCACGTACCTTTTTCTATGCGGCGGATTTCTTCACGAATCGCAATCATTGCTTCTATAAAGCGATCTAGCTCTGGGAGATCTTCGCTCTCGGTTGGTTCAACCATTAAGGTGCCGGGTACTGGAAAACTGAGTGTTGGTGCATGGAAGCCATAGTCAATGAGTCTTTTAGCAACATCCTCTGCTGTGACACCACTTGTCTCTTGAAGTGGTCGAAGGTCAAGAATGCACTCGTGAGCAATGCGTCCATGCGTACCCGTATAGAGCGTTGGGTAATGTTCCCGAAGCCTGACACTCACGTAGTTCGCTGAAAGAATGGCAGCTTCCGTTGCATGCCGCAAACCGGAGCTCCCCATCATCCGACAGTACATCCAACTAATTGGTAGGACTCCAGCATTTCCCAGTGGTGCACCTGAAACAGCACCAACACCACCGCTTGTTTGAAGCCCGGTTGTTTCATGGCCAGGAAGGAAAGGCACGAGGTCTTCAACGACACAGACTGGACCAACACCTGGGCCACCACCACCATGTGGGATGCAAAACGTTTTGTGAAGATTCAGATGGCTCACATCGCCACCAAAATGTCCTGGTTCTGCAGTCCCAACCAAAGCATTCATATTGGCACCATCGATGTATACACGCCCACCATGGTCATGAACGATACTGCAAAGATTCTTAATATCCGATTCAAAAACACCATGAGTACTCGGATATGTGATCATCACAGCAGCGAGCTGATCTGTGTATTGTTCACACTTCTGTTGAAGTTCAATGAGATCAACGTTGCCCTGGTCATCGCATCCGGTCACAACAACTTTCATCCCAGCCATCTGGGCGCTTGCAGGATTCGTTCCATGAGCGGAAGCTGGAATGAGGCAGATGTTTCGGTGGCCTTCTCCTCGAGACCGCTGCCAGGCTCGAATGACAAGAAGTCCAGCATACTCCCCTTGGCTTCCAGCATTTGGCTGAAGGCTGATACCGGCATATCCAGTCGCCTCACCGAGCCATGCACAAAGTTGTTTTTGAAGGATCTGATACCCCAATTGCTGTTGAGCTGGTGCAAAAGGATGGATGCCAGCGAACTCAGGCCAACTGATGGGAATCATTTCACTGGTCGCGTTGAGCTTCATTGTGCAACTTCCCAATGGAATCATCGTTCGATCGAGTGCCAGATCACGGTCAGCTAATTCACGGAGGTATCGTAAGAGTTGCGTTTCACTGTGATGGGAATGAAAAACCGAATGATTCAGAAAATCACTGGTGCGAATGCTGTTGTGCGGAAGAAGCGTCTCTTCTGATGTTTCCACGGAGTCGATATCAGGAAGAGAATTTTCAGATTGTGAAAAAACGTTTAGTAGATTGCGAATATCATTGCTTTGTGTTGTTTCATCAATACTTATTCCGATGTGATTTGAGTCAATCTTTCGAAGATTCATTCCAGCATCGCATGCACGTTCGATGTAGGTGTCGGTTGCTTTACCGGTTCTCAGGCAAAGCGTGTCAAAGGCATGCGGATTTGTAATTTCTATGCCCATTTCCTGGAGACAACGCGCAAGAAAAGATGTTTTTCTTGCGATATCCAGAGCAATTTTTTTCAATCCTGCCGGTCCGTGATAGATGGCATACATGGCAGCAACAACGGCAGGAAGAACTTGTGCAGTACAGATGTTTGACGTTGCCTTTTCACGACGGATGTGCTGTTCCCGAGTTTGTAATGCCAAGCGATATGCTGGTCTTCCAGTAGCATCAACGCTGACACCAACAAGTCGTCCAGGGAGAGAACGTTTAAAGGTATCGCGGCACGCAAAATATGCCGCATGTGGACCCCCACAGCCCATGGGCATGCCAAATCGCTGCGTCGATCCAACAACAATATCAGCGCCCCATTCACCAGGTGGTGTCAGGAGTGTGAGTGATAGAGGGTCTGCGGCAACACAAAGTAAAGCATTGTTTTCATGGACCCGTTCTGCAAGGCCATGCCAGTCTGGGACATCACCTTCTGTGTTTGGATACTGCACGAGTACACCAAAGTATTTCTGTTTGTCAGCCATCTCCGCAACATCACCAATAATGAGGTCGATACCCAGCGGCTCTGCTCGAGTAGCCAGAACTTCTAGTGTCTGTGGATGACATTTACTATCCGCAATAAAAGAAGATTCCTGACCTTTGTGCATTCTGTGTGCGAGTGTCATTGCTTCTGCTGCAGCGGTTGCCTCATCAAGGAGAGACGCATTGGCAATCGGCATGCCGGACAAATCACAAATCATCGTCTGGAATGCGAGCACTGCTTCCATACGACCTTGAGAAATTTCTGCTTGGTACGGTGTGTAGGCGGTGTACCAGGCTGGATTTTCGAGGACATTTCTTTGGATAACCGCTGGAGTATTGGTGCCGTAGTACCCCTGGCCAAGAAAGCTTTGAAGGACCTTGTTTTTCTGAGCAATTGTTTTTAATTCAGCAAGTGCATCGCGTTCTGAGATAGCCGATGGTAACTCCATCGCGGTCCGCCTCAGGATGCTCTCGGGCACAATTTCTTCAATCAGTGCAGTGCGACTGGTAGTCCCAATAGCTTCAAGCATGAACTGTTCGTCAGACGATGAAAGACCAATATGGCGGACTGCAAAAGAGTCATCATCAATAGATTTGTTTGACGTGTCACAAGAGCGTGAGTGAGTCTTAGAAACAACTTCGTGTGGAGTGACTGTGCCGGAAGACATGTCAAGGTTCCTTTCCTAACTGAGCCAACGCATATTGCTAGCGTACGTTTGGAGACTGACGTTTGTAGTAGCCGCCAGATGAAACAGCATGGCCGAAGCCACGCTGGGAACCCTGCTGTCCTTGGACCTGAGAGATTCACCCGTGAGCATCGGCTCAGGGTTTGCCCCTTCGGTGGATGCCGCATGATGCGACGTCACTCTCCAACAGAATCACAATATGCCAGTACTTTTGCCTGAGCGTTCGGCCTTCGGCGGTCTTTCGACTCTCTCCTGACACCCATAACTATAGTTCCTGCTCGGGGAGCAGACAACACACTCGTGTTCAGGCACGCTTATTGGCACAGGAAAGCCGGGCAGGACAACCGACATCATGCATAGAACCGCAGTAAATTAGTAACTTCAACCGAATGGTGTTTACCCACGCGGTAAAGATCGAAAACGCAGCGACTCTCCACGGCTTCACGTTGCAGCTTGCTTAACCGTGACTATCCGCATCTCTACCGAGTTCCTGGTCAATCAGAATAAGCCCGTGACCGTCTCCGCCAACCAAGGAGAGTCGATCGTGGACATCATCAGCTTCAGCAGTATCAGCAATTTGTTGTGGAACAAATTGTGTTATGAAACTGTGTGTGAGATGGTCGTTATGTTTGTCTGCCAAGTCGATCAAG
>JABHNP010000099.1 GCA_018694455.1 Planctomycetaceae bacterium
CAAACTCGTTGCGATCTTTTGTGTTCGGTTGGTCTGCTTCACGTGGTGGCATTTCACCCGACACGACTCGGTCAATAATTCTCACCCACGGTTGATCACGTTTTGTCTCCTGGAGATCGATTCCGTTTGACAAAACGGCACTTATATCAAAGCCGGCCTCTCCTTCAGGACCGTCATGGCAATCAACACAACTCGTCTGCAGAAAATTCTGAATATGTGCGGGAACATCTTCCTGTTTCGCACTGACTTCTATTTCTGCCAGAACGGGGAGAGCCCATCCAACAACGCAGAGAATGGCCACCAGTAGAATCCACGTGGAGGGTGGCCATGGAATGCTTATCTTCGTTTTCATGCTGTGAAATCAAACGGGGGGGGTGCGAATCTTTATACAACCAGTGTATTCACTCAAAGAATATGTCCGTTGCAAAAAACATCTTACGCCTATGAATTGTAGGACATTTTCGCTACACGACCCGCGGTTCATATCAATGAAGACTCGTAAATAAACCAAGAGCAAAGAAGACGTGAAAAGCGTTTACTCATCACTGCTACGGAGATTCGCTAAGACTGAATAGTCTTCGAGTGTCGTCGTATCACCAACTGTTTCACGACCAGCAGCTATATCCCGCAGAAGCCGCCGCATGATCTTTCCACTGCGTGTCTTTGGGAGTGTTGCCGTAAAGTGAACGTCATCCGGTGATGCAATCGCACCGATCTGCTGACGAACATGCTGCCGCAACTCTTTTTTCAATGCTTCATCTGGCTCACCAGACTTCAGTGTGACAAAAACTGAAATGGCCTCACCTTTGACGTCATGCGGACGTCCAACTGCGGCTGCCTCTGCAACAGATGGATGACTTACCAACGCACTTTCAATCTCAATTGTCGAGAGCCTATGACCGGCAACATTAAGCACATCGTCAATCCGGCCCATAATCCAGTAGTAGCCGTCTTTATCCTGCCTTGCGTTATCACCGGCAAGATACTTGCCTGGAACTCGCTCCCAGTAGGTTTCAACAAAACGTTCTTCATCACCCCAGATACCACGAAGCATGCCTGGCCAAGGCTTTGTCATAACAAGCCAACCACCTTCACCCGGTTCAACTGGCTCACCAGAGGCATCAACAATCTCTGGACAAACTCCTGGCAACGGCAGTGTGCAACTTCCAGGCTTTGTGGGCGTACACCCCGGAAGCGGGCTCATCATGATTCCCCCCGTCTCTGTTTGCCACCACGTGTCAACTATCGGACAACGCTCCCCGCCGATTGTCTCGTGATACCACATCCATGCTTCAGGATTAATGCCCTCTCCGACCGTGCCAAGTAAACGAAGGCTCGAAAGATCTTTGCCGTCAATATGCTCAGGGCCCCATTTCATAAATGCCCGAATAGCCGTCGGTGCAGTATAAAAAATAGTTGGTTTTTCCTGTTCTATGATCTCCCAAAAACGCCCTTGATGAGGTGCATCTGGTGCACCTTCATAAATAAGAATTCCAACGCCAGCTGCTAGTGGGCCATACGTGACATAACTGTGACCCGTGATCCAGCCACAGTCAGCCGTACACCAGAATAGATCATCATCATGAAGATCGAAAACCCATTCTGCTGTTGTTTTAGCCCAGAGCAGATAACCAGCTGTGGTGTGCTTGATTCCTTTAGGTTTGCCGGTTGAACCACTCGTATAGAGAATGAAAAGTGGTGACTCTGAATCCATGGGTACCGGTGCAAAGTCTCCTGACTCAGCATTGACCATATCATGCCACCATACGTCACGCCCATTGACCATCGTCACTTCTTGGCCGGTTCGTTTAAGAACAACAACGTGTTTCACGGTAGGTGATTTCGCAACAGCTTCGTCGACATTGGACTTGAGTGGCAAAGCACTTCCTCTTCGCCATCCACCATCAGCCGTGATTACGGCTACAGCCTGTGCGTCATTATTACGATCTGCGATTGCTTCGCTTGAAAAACCACCGAAAATAACTGAGTGGACAGCACCAATTCTTGCACATGCCAACATTGCAATAACGAGTTCCGGCGTCATTGGCATGTAAATAGAAACAACATCACCTTGCTTCACACCCAATCTTGATAAGCCTGCAGCTGCTTTACTGACTTCTTCTTGGAGTTCTCGGAATGTGATTGTTCGTCGTTCACCAGTAGGCTCACCGACCCACACAATCGCAGTCTTATCACCGAGTCCAGCTTCAACATGCTGGTCTACACATGCAGCTGAAGCATTTGTCTGCCCTCCCGAAAACCATTCTACATGCGGAGTATTCCACCGAAGAACCTCCTCGTATGGCTTCATCCATGGCAATGATTGTGCACGCTCCGCCCAAAAACTGGTGGGGTTATTGGCAGCCTCGTCATACAAAGCTTGATACGCTTTCATTGATCCGATTCGTGATCGGTCTGAAAATTCTTGCGGTGGTGGAAACAAGCGGTTCTCCTGCATCACGCTTGCAACTCGCCCTGCTGCCTTATCATTCGCTGCCATGATCTGCTCCTGACACAATTGAATAATGGATTTCTTGCTGCTATTCAGCCAATATCCCCAAAACTTATTCCCAGTCCACGACCAGTTTGTACGGCCGAACCATTAGGATCAACTTGCGAGAGTAGTTTAATCGCAGAAGCGATCGGGACGCTCTCAATTTCTGGTGGCCGATAGCATACCATTTCCCCGAACCGCCCTTTCTGTATGAGCTGTACTGCCAGTACCCCAAATTCTGTCGCAAGTACCCGATCAAAAGTGGTTGGGCTTCCACCTCGCTGCAAATGCCCCAAAACAACAGTACGAGTCTGCCTGTCTAATCGTTTTGCGATTTCTCCCGCAACAATCTGGCCAATTCCACCGAGCTTCACTTGTTCGTTGACTGCTGTTGGTGCCATACAAACCAGATCACCCGTCGGCAATGTTGCACCCTCCGCAACCACGATTAATGTATGCCGTCGACCTACTGATTCACGATTCATTATTTTTTGACAAATAGTGTCAAAGTTCCAGGTAATTTCAGGGAGAAGAATGACGTCAGCTCCCCCAGCAAGACCAGAGTGGAGTGCGATCCAGCCGGCATGACGCCCCATTACCTCAAGTACCATAATTCGTTCATGACTCGCTGCGGTTGTTCGCAGTCTGTCTAAAGCGTCAGTTGCAGCCGAAACAGCCGAATCAAAACCGAAGGTAAATGCTGTCGCTCCAAGATCGTTATCAATTGTTTTCGGAACTCCAACCACAGGTATGCCGAATTGATGAAACTGCTCTGCGATTGCGAGTGATCCGTCCCCGCCAATGCAAATCAATCCACTTACACCTAACTGATCCACCGTCCGAGCAACACTGGCGAGCAAACCCTGATCAATAGAAAGGCGATTGTCTTCACCAACGGTTGCTGAAAACTGTCCTCTATTTGTTGAACCAAGAATCGTTCCACCTGTCGTCAAAATACCGTTCGTATTTGCCGAGGTGAGCGGCATATATTCCACCGGATCGACAAGGCCCTCATACCCTCGCAAAAAACCAATGCATGAGTACCCGAGCCGTTCAGACGCAAGAACAGCTGCTCTTATAACTGCATTGAGTCCTGGACAATCACCACCGCTGGTGAGAATACCAACGCATGGTTTCTGGGTTTTCATTCTTGCCTCCGTCGTTTACGAATCCGCATCCAGTCCCACAACACGATAGAGTTTCTGAGCCATTCTTGCTCAACTGAAGAAGCCTTCCGGTATTACATCCTAATTTTGCCTACAAATCTTCCCGCAAAAAATTCACGAAAGGACTCCTGGTACTGCAAGGCAAAAAGAAAACGCGCCCTTGTAGTAGAGATTACAGGGCAGTGGAACGGACAAGACGTAAAATTAAAATGGTAGGAACGCAACCATCAATTCAAGCCTTGCTTTTTTGTCGCCGTACCAACAAGTAAACAAATCGCGTTGCGAAGATTGCTCAGTTTGAAGATTTCATCTGACCACCTCGCCGGAGTCGGGCAAAGAGCCGGGAATAGTCACTTAACCGAACTGCGGCAACAGTTGGGTTATTACTTTGAGCATCGGCATAGTGATCCTCCTCAATAATAACCATATCTGAATCGTCTGGCTCACTTTCATCTCCCCCCGCTGTCGCTACTTTATTTTCTAATGAAGTAGCTGCCTGGGATGCATGAAGATCCTCAACGCAGTCGCTGCCCTGTTCAGGTTCTGCGGGCACACTGTGAGCTATTTCTGAAAGCTGCCGAGCCATGAATCGACCCTCGCGGCTGGCAACGTGAAGATGGCGATGAAAATCATCTGGACCTTCCATGACAAAACGTTCGACAACATCTTCCTCTTCTGCAAAACACTCTGCAAATGGGTCCGGGCGTCTCGCCTCGTCTTCTGAGTCGAACGGCGGATCGAACACGAGCTCGATATCTGAGCCAACACACAATTTATCATCTGAGGCAACACATAGTTTATCATTTTGAACGCTCGGTGATTCTGCTGACACCTCACTTGCACTCGGAAAATTATTGAGCCCCCGCTGTGCCTCTTTGATCAAAGCCTCAACAGCAAACTCAGTCGCTCGCCGGGAATCTTCAAACCCAATTGATGATGGCAACTCTTCCCTACCACGTTGTTTTTTATTCATCACTGGGGTTTCTCCGTGTTCATCAGCGGAGCATTCCGAAAAAGCTAGGGTGGGGCTTTCGCCTTCTGCTTCCTGATCTATCCGCTCGTCATGCTGGAATTCATCTTCCTCAAGTGCACCGAACTCAATCACAGCTGGCTCCGCCTCGTCTCCGAAGTAGGTCTCTTCGACTGCATCGAACTCAGGCCCGGGAGCTTCTAACTGATCTGTTGTACTTGGCATTGTTGCGTTTGACTGCTCCGGCATATCGACACCTGAGATTTCACTTCGCAATGATGCGGGCGCTGGAAGATTTTGAATTTCTTCCCACGCAGCTGCCAGGTCGTGCTTACCAACTTCACCTGCGTCCCTCTGTTCAGCCAACCGAATGGCCTGATCACAAAGTTGATTGATGAGTCGAGGAACACCCTCCGTTAATGAATACACAACCCCGTCACATTCTGGCTCAAACTTTGAATCCCAATTGAGACCTGCGCAATACATCTGGGTACGAACGTATCGACATGTTTCTTCATAATCGAGTGGTTCTAAGTAGCCACGTACTGCTATTCGCTGAGCAATTCCCTCTAGATCAGACTCACCTAGCATTTCCTCAAGACGAATAGTGCCCGCGAGTACAAGATGAACTGCGGGATATGCAGTGACAACTCCATTCAATAGTCGTAATTCTTCCAACAGCCTGCGTGGAAGCGTGTGGGATTCGTCTACAAGAACAACCAGGCCAGAACCTGTGGCCGCTAGCCCACGAATACGGTCAACAAGTCCAATCCGTAATTCTTCCTCATCAAGGCCACGATAGGCTTCTCCGAGATCTGATAAAATTGATTGCCAGAGTCCTCGGCGAGTGCAGATGCGAGCTCCTGAAAGCAGGGCAACGGCGTAATCTCCCTCAATTCGTTCCCGAAGACAGGATAACAATAGTGATTTCCCAGTACCCGTTGGCCCGACGAGTAAACCAATTCCTTCGGCTCTGCGAATAACCCGCATTAATCCGTCAAGAGCCTTGGTCGCATCGGGAGAAGGGTGAAAGGAACCAACCCGAGGCACTGTCATAAAGGGACGAGTCGCCAGGGGATAAAAGCTTTTCTGTGATGACATATATATAGTTGTTAGGATGTGGTCGACACGTTCGAATAAGTCAAAGATATGCCGACAGCATGACAAGACTTGCTGGACTGAAGTATTGTCGACCGAATCGAGTGTCTTCCTGTACCGATGGATTAACGCATAGACTTTTCCGATTGGGTGAATCGACTCGACTGAGGAGACCCACGCGGAATCTGCGGATCATTGCAGTTCGTCTGCACTGCAATGCTTCTGGTGAATACGAGGAATTTGATGTTTCAGGTCAAAATATGTGGTGTTACCTCGGTTGAAGATGCTGTGATGATTGCGTCTTCGGGCGCTGATGCTATCGGTCTGAATTTTATTCTTGGGTCTCCACGCTGCCTTGATCTCGAGCGAGCTACTGAAATCTCCCAGAACATACCTCCTCATATTGTGCGGATTGGAGTTTTCGTAGGACGGCCTTCCAGCGAGATGCTCATGGTCGCAAAAAAAATTGGCCTGAATGCAATTCAGCTTCATGGGCTTTTTGATGGACCCCCTGACAAAAGTGATCCTCCGTGGCGTTGTGATGAACTGAAACCGTTCCCAGTTATCCGAGCAGTACGGCTTGACGAACCCTCGGTTGATGCCGATCGATTGGCGACCGCTCGTCAGTGGATTGATGCAGCAGCTGCTTGTGGATGTCTTCCAGCAATGGCATTACTCGATGCCAGTGTTTCATGCGGCGTGAATGCTGGTCAGTTTGGTGGGACTGGAAATATCATCGATTGGAACTCCGTGGCGAAAGTACCTATCCTTCCGATTCCAACAACACTTGCTGGTGGACTCACACCGGATAATGTCACTGCTGCGATACAAACAACGCAGGCCAGTGCAGTTGACACAGCGAGTGGTGTTGAATCATCTCCCGGCCACAAAGATTCCGATTTAGTCCGACGATTCGTTAATGCGGCAAAACAAGGGTTCTCTGGGAAACCCAATGCCTAACCTCATAATCCCCTACATTCCCGGCAATCGTCGTTTTTCCTAAACCTTCTTACACGCTGTTCCTTGTTCTCTTACGCGGCATCGGGACAAAGGACTGTGCGCAGTGCGTTAAAGCGTTACAATTTAGCCGGTTACAATAAGTATGTGACTCGGCAGTCATGCGGCTGCCATCTAGTTTTTCCATGTCTGAGGAGGTTCCTGTGGCCCAAGTTGATACCCGCCTGCCATACAAAGTTGCTGATATGTCTCTGGCCGAATGGGGACGAAAAGAAATTGAACTCGCTGAAAATGAGATGCCTGGACTAATGGCGCTCCGCGAAAAATACAGTGATTCAAAGCCTCTTGCCGGAGCCCGAATTGCTGGATGCCTCCACATGACAATCCAAACTGCAGTACTTATTGAAACTCTTGCTGAGTTAGGTGCGGAAGTCACTTGGAGCAGTTGTAATATTTTCAGCACACAAGACCATGCCGCAGCCGCTATAGCCGCTGCAGGAATTCCAGTATATGCGTGGAAGGGTGAATCTGATGAGGAGTTTGATTGGTGCATCGAACAAACTCTTATGTTTCCATCAGGAAAACCACTCAACATGATTCTTGATGACGGTGGGGACCTCACAGCTATGGTCCATGAGCGATTCCCTGAACTCCTCTCAAATATCTACGGTGTCAGTGAAGAGACGACCGCTGGCATTCACCGTCTAGAGGTGTTGAATACAACTGGTGCTCTCCAGGTTCCGGCGATCAATGTGAATGATAGTGCGACCAAGAGCAAGTTCGACAATCTTTATGGTTGCCGTGAGTCTCTAGCAGACGGTGTAAAGCGGGCAACAGACGTGATGTTGGCTGGCAAGGTCGCTGTTGTTTGTGGGTACGGTGACGTCGGCAAGGGGTGTGCAGCAAGTCTAAAAAGCTACGGCTGCCGTGTCATCGTGACTGAAATCGACCCGATCAACGCACTCCAAGCAGCCATGGAAGGTTTCGAAGTTGTCACAATGGAAGATGCCTGCAAAGAAGGAAATCTTTTTGTTACGACCACAGGCAACAAAGACATCATCCTTGGTGAACACATCAAGCATATGCCAAATGATGCAATCCTCTGTAACATTGGTCACTTCGATACCGAAATAGATGTTGCATGGCTCGAACAGCAAGTTGCTGATGGCAAGGTCACGAAGGACGAGATCAAAGCTGCAGACATTGGTGCAGTTGATCGATACACGTTCAAGGAGAATGGCCGAAGTGTCATTATCCTGGCAAAAGGCCGTCTTGTGAACCTTGGATGTGCCACTGGCCACCCAAGTTTTGTGATGAGCACATCCTTCACCAACCAAGTACTTGCACAGATGGAACTCTGGTCTAATCGGGAGACCGACCACTACAGTGTCGACATCCACATGATCCCCAAGAAGTTGGACGAGGAGGTCGCGCGGCTTCACCTTGAGAAACTTGGAGTCAAGTTGACCAAGCTGACTAGTGAGCAAGCAGACTACATTAACGTCCCAGTTGAAGGACCATACAAGCCGAGCTATTACCGCTATTAATAGCCTTGGAAATTCGCTTGAAGAGCTGCAGAATGCTACGGCATCCTGTAGCTCTTTTTTTATTAAAAGACCACTGATCCATCTTGTTTCATGTGAAACACTTCCTGATTTCACTATCGCGACAGGTGCATATCTGTGCCAATGGATTTCTGTGTCAGGGGAGCTCTGGAACCGCTTGATGCCCTTGCTACTCGAAGCACGCCGGTACAAGAGATGCATCTCAAGCGGTACGGTTTTTCAACCCAGTAGAGGTCGGGCAACCTTATTCCTTGGTTAGTGCTATCCGTCGAGCAAATTGATCGGGTACCGTCGTTGATTTATTTTGTAACGAACTTCTGGTGACCAATACACCATTCACATGACCACTTTTACCTAGATTCCAAAACCACTGCATGGCCCAATAACGTAGCTGGCGTGCAAACGAAGTCTTGCTCAGAAACTCGATTGCCGTGTATTCACATGCGAACAGCAATGGGAGAGTGGGTATAATTGCATAGCTGATGGGCAAGCAACTGTTTCTATTCCTTGCTGTTTCCCCAGCACAAAAATTTCTGTCTGAGCGATACTTAACTTTCTACCCACACCCCAACTTCCCCAGTTGATGCTTCCAATCAGCAAGCACTTCTCATTGGAATAAAACCGCCCGTAAGCCACCTACTCATTCCCTATCTTCCCAATTCTTATGACGACCACTTTCAACGCCGGCTTCAAGAAAGGGCTCCGTGTAGTTACAGATACTTTGTCAAAAGCGTGTCTTATACCCATGGATCGGGAAGAAACAATTTGTACTAAGGATCAGGTAGCACCCCTCAACTAGCGATACTTCGATATCGTGACTCTCTAAGAAATTGTGGATATGACAGCAGCTGGTGAACGTACCTTCGGCTGCATCTCGTACGATTAGCTTGCAATATCCCACAAATAATACTGGGGTTGAGTTGCCGGCGTCATAGGCCAATTACCATTCTGGTTTTCAGATCTTCCTACGCGAAAGGTTGTTTCACGTGAAACAGGTAAAACTAGTAGTCTGCGCAAAGTTGTTCGGTTTCACGTGAAACACCGCCCACCAGAGTCCGATGGTGACGACCCCACCGGTTCGTGCCGATACACCGAGAGCACGAGTTGTGCGTCACGAAATCATTTATAGGAATACGCGGATGGGTCGGATTGTGTGTGTTGCAAATCAAAAAGGTGGCGTTGGGAAGACAACGACCGCTTCGAACGTCGCAGCAGGTCTTGCTAAATCTGGCAGGCACACACTGTTGGTTGACCTTGATCCCCAATGCAATGCAACTACTGGTCTTGGTGGTAAACCTGCTGAAACACATCCGCTGGTATCGGAAAGCGCGCTGAGCGACACAATCATGAGCACTGCTGTCACAAACCTTTCATTGCTTCCTGGTAGTCGAAGCGTCCGGGATGTTGAGCGATTAGCCGAGCAGGCTCGAAATGGTTCGATGGTTCTTTCGAATCATCTTTCATGCGGGCTCAACGCGTGGGACTACTGCCTTATTGACTGCCCCCCCTCGCTGGGGGATCTCACCCGCACGGCACTTGCTGGTTCAACCGAAGTACTCATGCCAATTCAATGTGAATACTTTGCACTCGAAGGTCTAACGCAGATGATCGAAGTGATTCGAGATGTCATGGCTGAGCAGCCTGGCCGACTTTCTTTTAGTGGCATTGTGCTGACGATGCATGACGCCGACCTCGAACTTACAACAGAGGTTGAGCAAGAGGTTCGAGATTTTTTTGGAGAAATTGTTTTCGACACGGTCATCCCAAGGGACGTCGCAGTGTCGGAGGCACCGAGTCACGCCTTGAGCGTGCTCGACTACGCACCACGCTCTTTGGGAGCACGGGCGTATACAGAATTGTGCATGGAGGTACGCGACTGTGAATAAAGAACGACGGCTTGGACGAGGTCTGGAAGCACTGCTCGGCAGGGCTGGAATGGATCAGTCAATACCACCAACTGACGGAACTGGAGCACTTGCGACTCAGCCAGAAAACTCTGATCGTACACGATCAGCTGCTGCACAACTCATCCTGCATAAAGCTGAGGATCTCGAGCAGGCTGCTGCCGGAGTACCTGCCAGTGAAATTTCAGTCGCTGCGATTGATCCAAATCCATGGCAGCCACGTAGTGAAATGTCAGCCGACGACCTTGTTGAATTAGCAAACAGTCTTAAAGAGCATGGGCTTGTTCAACCAATTGTTGTACGTTCGAAAAATGATCGTTTTCAATTAATTGCTGGGCAACGACGCCTCGCAGCAGCGCGTCGATTGGGCTGGGAAAATGTTCCGGTGCGTCTGCTCGAAGTTGACGATCGGCAAATGTCTGAGATTGCAATTGTAGAGAATCTCCAGCGTCGTGATCTTGATCCTCTCGAGAAGGCAACAAGCTTCAAGCAATACCTTTCAACATGGGGCGGCACTCAAGAAGAACTTGCAAAAAGACTGTCAGTTGATCGCTCAACTGTCGCCAACTTAATTCGCTTACTCGAATTACCGGAGGTTGTTCAGCAAAAACTTCGTGGCAGCAAAATTTCAATGGGGCATGCTAGGGCCCTTCTACCACTAGGAGATGAGCATGAACAAATAACGCTTGCCGAAAAAGTTGTTGCCCAAGGACTTTCTGTTCGTGCCGTTGAAGGTGAAGTTCAAGAAATACTTCGTGCTGATGAAGCTGAAGACCTATCTACGTCTACGACTTCTTCCGTTACTAACACGCAAGTAGTTGGTTCATCAATACCGAAAAGAAAACCTGGGCGTCCAGCTTCACGGCGATCAAGCCAGATTGTCTCACTTGAAAATGAGCTGCGAAGGGCTGTTGGCACAAAAGTTGTGATTCATGCCAATAGTAAAGGGATAGGTAGAATTGTCATCCCGTTTGGTAGTCCAGAGGAATTCGAACGGCTGCTGGCCTTCCTCACAGGCTGAAAACGTGGCTTGTTTCCGGGTTTTCTCTTTACTACTCTGCCTTTTGCAAGTCTTAGCTATACTTTCTGAGGCTGCTAAAACGGTTTTCGTAAGAAGCCACATTCGGGGCGTAGCTCAGCCTGGTAGAGCGCTTGGTTTGGGACCTAAAACAAGTTTCAAACCGATAGATTGCACTGAATGAAGAATACCGCATAAATATAGATACCAGTCGTGTGTTGCGACTGTGCCGTTAGGAAATTTGGTCAACGG
>JABHNP010000097.1 GCA_018694455.1 Planctomycetaceae bacterium
CTTGCGTCGACCAAAAGGAATGTCTCCGCGTCGTTGGCTACAAGTTCTGGCTGACCAAATTAACATTCAACGAGGATCACCTCATTCCCAAAAAAAAGCCAGCCACGCGGCAACTGAACCATTCCTACACAGGGTGGATTGTGACCTTTACGACCCCGCTAACAAGCAATTAACACAACAATCATTACAACCAATTTGCAATGCCGCACTGGCGGTATGGTCATGGAGCAACCTCGTGGCAATTGACCGACGCTCAGCACACACTACGAAACCAAATCCTTCATTCCAACAACCTCATCACGAACGAGTTTAAAAATGAATGTCGCAACCAGCAAACCCTCTAGCACGCCGAGCACCTTATCGGTTGAGTCAAGCCTCGACAGTGGGTTGCAAAAAATTGATCAGATACGAACCCGTCTTGAAGACTCACTGAAGGGGAAACAAGATGTGATTCAGCAGGTCCTCGTCTGCGTGCTAGCGCGAGGCCACTTACTACTTGAAGACAGACCGGGGCTCGGGAAAACCACACTTGCAAAGGCCTTGGCTGACTCCGTGGGAGGCCGTTTCAGCAGGCTCCAATGCACTCCTGATTTGCTCCCAAGTGACATCACAGGATTTAACATTTTCAACGCTGATACGAAAAACTTTGAGTTTCGGCCTGGTCCTGTCTTCTCGGAGGTTCTGCTCGCTGATGAAATCAATCGGGCCACACCTCGAACACAAAGTGCCCTGCTAGAAGCGATGGCAGAACGCCAGGTCACAGTTGATGGAAAGCAGCACCCGCTTTCGAATGACTTTTTTGTGATCGCAACTCAAAACCCTCACGAGCAACACGGCACCTACCCACTACCAGAAGCCCAGCTTGATCGTTTTACAATGAAATTATCTGTTGGCTATCCAGCCCCAGATTATGAAGCAGCCATGCTAGCTGCCTCGGTTGCAACTAGATCAGTATCAACTGATTCAAATTCACCCGCTATCCTGACAGCTGGCGAACTTGAGCGCATTCAGGACACAGTCACGCAGGTACGCGTCGGCAACAACATCCAGCGTTACCTCGTTGCGCTCGCAACAGCCTCGCGAAATCACCCCGATATCGACACGGGGCTCAGTCCTCGTGGACTTTTATTGTGGCAACGCGCGGCTCAGGCAACCGCATGTTTAGCGGGTCGCAGCTTTGTCACACCAGATGATGCCCAACAAGTCGCTTTTCCAGTTTTAGCAGTACGTCTGGACGTTGAAACTGCAGATTCAAACAATCTCATCAGCCAACTCCTCGAATCTGTTGAAGTCCCGGCAGAACAGACGCAATAAATCAGATATTTTGATATCATTAGTTCTCGTAAAACATTCATCCCCACATCCTTATAAACACAACAAAAAAATGAGTCTCTCGCAGCAAAGTACAACCGAAACTTCTCTCAAAAATTCATGGCTGACATGGGCAGACTGGACTGGACTTGCTGCATCGATTGCTTGTGGCATCCATTGCGCCGCAATGCCGCTACTCCTCACGTATCTACCGTCATTTGGGCTTAGCTGGCTGGCCCATGAGGGTTTCCATCAATGGATGACTCTTCTTTGCTTTATTTTCGCAGCGAGTGCGTTTATTCCTGGCTGGAGAAAACATAAGAGCTTAGTGCCAGCCTTCTCAGGACTCGTTGGTATTACACTTCTCTCTCTTAGTGCGTTTGTTTTCGGAGACGAGTGCTGTGCTGCGGCAACGGGGAGTCAACTGGTACAGAACGGTGCCTGTACCGATGCTGCCTGTACCGATGCTGCCTGCAGTGAGGGGAAAACTGGTCAAGCCACGGGCATTAGGAAAAGTTTTCAATTTGCATCGTTTACGAACTGGCTGAGTCCACTTGGGGGTTTATTCCTGGTTATTGGGCACATTGCCAATCACCGCAAAAACTGTACGTGCAGTGGGGGGCATTGTTGTCTCGAAGGAGATCAAGCATTGCAGCACATAAACGACCTGAAGGATATTGATGGCTGAACTCTTTTATGGAGCAATTCTCCGGATCATTCAGGCCGTCTTGCAAGGTGCACCTTTTATACTCTCAGGAATATGTATTACAGCACTTCTCGAGAGAATGATTGGGGCCGTCGGCACCAAGCGGCTCTTTGGTTCAAATTCAGTTGTCTCACTTTTCCAGTCGTGGTGCATTGGAATGGCTCTGCCTGGTTGCTCTCTTGGTGTCATCCCAATTTGCCAGCAGCTACGCCTGAGTGGCATTGCGATCGGCACTATTTTCGCCTTTGCCTTATCCAGCCCACTCTTTGACCCACTGTCACTGCTCTACGGCCTGACCCTCTCAAAACCGTTCACTATTTTCGCATTCGCCGGCTGCTCATTAATCGTCGTTACGGTATCTGGTGCAATCTTTGACAAACTTTTTCCTGATACCGAACTCAATATTCCCCCTCCTCCAGAAAGTCCTGTAGGCATCCGAAGAATCGCATCCGTAGCTGTTGCTATGGGACG
The DNA here is from genome assembly GCA_018694455.1 of Planctomycetaceae bacterium. Classification (GTDB taxonomy): domain Bacteria; phylum Planctomycetota; class Planctomycetia; order Pirellulales; family UBA1268; genus UBA1268. The sequence continues at coordinate 2,489 of JABHNP010000097.1, forward strand.
CATCACCGTTGGGCCAATGACTGCTTTTATTGGCATTGGGCTCCTCGGAGTTGGGCTCATGTCGATAGTTTTGCCCTATGGAATTCTTGGCGGAACAATGGCACATGACAATCCATGGGCTCCTCTCACCATGACTGGTGTTGCGTTACCTGCATACGCAACACCGATGGTCGCCATGAGCCAACTTGGTTCAATGTTCCAACATGGAAACTCTGTGGGAGCTGCATTTATCCTGCTCTGCTTTGGTGCCGGCATGAACCTCGGCCTCCTTGCCTGGATGTGGTGGCACTACGGATGGAAAAAACTTGGCATCTGGTTCGGGATCATGCTCCTAATCGTCATAGGCATCTCCTACGGCGTTGAAGGCCCTCTCTACCCAAAAGCAATTGAGGCATCAGACCATAGCCATGCATTCGATCGGTACTGTTCACCCTATCGTTTTGGCACTGTGCCGACAGGGGGGTTTCCCGCGGATATTATTCGACGCATTAAACTGGAAACCCAGACTCATGAACTGTTTGGCATCGCTGCTCTCGGATTACTTGCTACTTGTGGTGGACTTTTACGATTTTTCGATCCGAATAAAAAACTAGATGACTGGCTCAATCAGGTGCCGGCCACCAAGGCGCCTCAGGGTCGATTCGATATCATTCTTCCAGCCCCCGTGATTGGTCTGTGCGGTCTCGCTGGAATCATTGTTGTAAGCGTAGCCGGATGTTTTGCGTACTATCCAGAACCGAAAGAAGCACTTGAAGAGTTGCGCGTGGCATCTATCGAATCCTCAACTGCAGCGCTCTCAGGAGACACTGAACTCTGCCTTCACTGGATTCCAATGTGCGAGGGCTGGAATAAAAGACTTGTAGTCGGAATCTATCTACGAAAATGGGCAGTTCCTGATGACATTCTTGCACGTTCTAAAGAATATGAAGATGAACTAGAAGAGTTGGAGCACATGTTTCAACATCGGAGTTTTCCATCAGCGATACGCCGCCGAGCAGTTGCCGTTGACAATGCTCGGCATGCATTGGCAGATGCCCTTTACCGAACGGGCTTGGTCGATCCTTCCGTATCTTTTTAAGTACGTTAAAAAGATCCTCTTATGTGTTGCCAGAATGCTGAGCAGCCGGACTACTTCAACGGTCGTAGCCCCCGGCCGCTTCGATCTGTCTGAAACGCTGTCCAGACAGCCGAATCTTTCCGAAATAGGTTTGCAAGTTGCGTTGGGGTAATCTGTAACACCTCACCCGCTATCCGCATATCACCTTTACACGTCGCAAGATGATCAAACGCCTCAGCGACAAGCAATGCGTACTCCTGATGATCACGCGATATTGCCAGCCTCCCTTTCTTGACTCGTCCTTGCCACCGTGGTGATCCGACGGTGCCGCGAACCACACGACATTCAATCGCAAGGTTCAGCCGCAGACGCAATAAGGCGACCCGTCTGTTTTCAGCCTGGCTTCGCCGTTCAGATGCCTCGGCTGTGATGCCAGTTGGCTCGTGCAGCAACACAACAGCCGTTTCGACTTTATTGCGATGCTGACCACCCGGTCCGCCGCGACGCGTCCGTGTTTCCCGGCACGCCCGCAGGAGTTTCTCGTCATCAAGATCAACTGGATGAGCCACAACACCACCCGGCATAAAAGAATCTAGTGATTGTCGAGATAACGATTCACAATATTCTCAAGTAGTTCTTGACGACCACTCGTATTTGCAGCAGCTTCACCCTTCTCCAGCATAAGCTTCTCAAGTTCAGCGAAACTGCATTGACCGGCTTCGATCTTCTTTCCAAGATCACCATCCCAGCTCTTATATCGTTCAGTTACTACGCTGGAAAGAGCACTTTCTTCACGAATGGCTGCGGCAACCCGTAACCCACGGGCAAAGGCGTCCATGCTTCCAATATGAGCATAGAAAAGATCAACAGGCTCAAAGCTTTCACGACGCACCTTGGCATCGAAGTTTACACCTCCTGGACTGAGGCCATATTTCAACAAAGCCAGCATAATCTGGGTTGTCAGGTAGTAGTTTGTCGCAAACTGGTCGGTATCCCAACCAAGCAACAGATCACCTGTATTGGCGTCAATCGAACCAAGGAACCCCTGACTGCCAGCTGCTTCCAACTCGTGCAACATCTCATGACCCGCAAGTGTGGCATGGTTTGTCTCCAAGTTGAGCTTGAATGAGTCTGTCAGGTCATACGCTCGTAAGAAATTGACACAAGCAGCGACGTCTGAATCATACTGATGCTTTGTAGGCTCTTTTGGCTTTGGTTCAATGAGAAACTGTCCCGTAAAGCCAATCGATTTGGCATGATCGACTGCCATGTGGAAAAATTGAGCCAGATGATCAAGCTCACGCTTCATATCCGTGTTGTACAAACACTGGTACCCTTCACGACCGCCCCAAAACACATAGTTCTCACCACCAAGTTCCTTCGTAACCTCAATGGCTTTTTTCACTTGGGCAGCAGCGTAGGCGTAGACTTCGATATTGCACGATGTCGCCGCACCATGCATATACCGGGCATTACTAAAAAGATTTGC
>JABHNP010000126.1 GCA_018694455.1 Planctomycetaceae bacterium
AAATCTCACCGGCATTAATCGCCTCTATCAATTTCACAGGACCGGCTTGATTTGATCCACCAGCTTCATCTGTATCAGAGGTACGCCAATCAGTCCCTACCGCATCTTGTTTGATCAGCCGCTCGAGGTATGGGCGAACACCGCCGCGAAGGATACTTCGCAAGGAAGATGGCGTAAGCAAATGCTGAGTAAATAAGCCATCACCATAGTGCTTGATAAATTCTTTTACGAACTGAAATGATTTATCATCTCGCACTCGCTCCAGCACAGAAAGTCGCAACTGCCGAGCGTGAGTCGTCCACGTTTCTAATAATTTTGGAATAAGAATTGCCAAACCGTCCAAAATTCGTTGTGTCGTAACAACACTAGATGGCTCAGCTTCACTTGGTCCAGCTATCGGAGCACTTGCTACTATTCGACCTACAAGCGCAGTTGTCGCAGACTCAAAAACACGATCAAACTCACTAACACTTGCCGCACCGGGCGGACGCCGGCTTTCAAGTTTTTTTGCGAGACGCACGAGACCTATTGTTTCCTCTACAAGACCACGACGAGGTAAAACAGCGACAAGCCTCTCCAACAGCCGTTCTCGCATTCTTGCCGCAAACACGCGATCAGCCCGACCGCCTCTTGCTAGTGGCACATAAAGCACTGTCTTACCACGAAGATGATGACGAATACGTTCCATCTGTTGATGAATGATTGGCTGGTCATCCACGAAGACGGCAGCGAGCAATTTTCCAACTGCTGGCTTTGGTATGATTTTAGAAGAAAGAAGACTCGCTTCATCATCGGAGCGATTTGTTTTTCGTACAACACCTTGGGCAATTGCGATTCGTGCCGACAACATCCAGATTGTCTCACCAGTTTGAAGTGCTGCCTCAACTAATCTTTCTGCCGCAATATCACGTTGCCATCGAAGACGATCAAACTCTGCCACGGTCATTCCAGGCGGCTGCTGCTGATCTCGTGAAATAATATGCATGGCAGCACGTACCATAGCCCGACGCAATCTCCTCAAGGTCTGTCGCCAGCCTCTCAAAGAGTCAATTTCAACTACAGATGTCTCGATTCGCCCAGCAGCTGCATCCAGACAACCAGTGACTATCGTCTGTCGAAACATCACGATGACACCTGTCAAAAAGTCTGCAGCTTCTTCAACTGCCACGACTGGATTCGAAGCACCGGTCGGAAGATCGACATCGAGCATCCCACCATCTGTTCCATCATCTGTAGAATCCTGCCACACCATGGACTCGTATGCCGATGCAACACTTTCATCTGTACCGATCTGATCATCATCTGTTTCATCGGACAACGCCGCCCCTGATTCATCTCGACTCCGAGGTTCCTGGCCGGAGGCAGCAATATCGATCATTTCCGTAAGACCTGCCGTATTCGCCTCAACTAATTCGAGAAATCGCCGTACACGATTACATCCCGAAGCGCTGAGATCTGTAAGTGCGGACCGCAACCAACGATGGGCCGCAACTAGCCAGGAATTCCCGGAATGATCAATTTCATCACCCTCAAGCAATGTTATCCAATGCACGAGCAATCCCATTGCGGCATCAAAATCTTTTTCTTGTAAAAGAGCATCTGCTGCCGCTGCGTGAGTTCTTGCAGATGAAAAATCTGCTACTGCATCCCGCCAGAACGTGGGCGGCAACGGAAGCGGAGCGGTTGTACGTCGTTCTTCCAAGACGGTGACGACTTCACGAGCAGACTGCACCATTTCAATGCCAGAAAGATGTGGTATCCCGCCGACTGATGTTGTTGCGTACTGATCCCACCAAGATGCCAACTCTTCGACTAAACCACTGGCCTTCTTGGCAATATTTTCATTTGACTCAAGACAGGATCGTTGCCAAGTCAGGCAGGCACACTCAAGCAGATTACCGACGCTCCCAATCAGGTCGTCTACCCGTGAATCTGGCAACGCCTCTCCTCCAGGCTCATGGAGTGGAAACTGGCCAGCAAAACCAAGGATATTCCATGGATCAACTAATGCGCCGCAATGAATTCCTCGCATAAGAAGATTCTTTGCTTCACTCAGCATTTCTACAGCCTTTTGAAGAGAATTATTATCTCCACGACGACACATTCCCTGAGCAATAACTATGCGGCTCGTAATTCGAGCCAGCATTCTTGCACTAGCTGCAGGCACAAGACCTACTAATCTTTCAGCTGCATCTATCCGCCCAAGTCTGGCAAGAACAGATGCCAGCGTCACACTTCCAACTTGTCTAGCACGACGGTCGGCGAGAAGCATGTTGATATGTCTCCGCACGCCCCCGAACGGCTGTTGTAAACTTTGAGCTTCCGCTTCAAGTCGAAGGCGATGCTCGCCCGGGAGCCTCGTTATGAGCCAACGATAAAAGTTATCTCGATAGGCGGCGATCCGAGGAAGTAGATCCGTGAGAGACATACCAGATTGCATGGCCCCTGGGCCACGACCGGAAAGCCCTGAGGCCATTAGCATGACACCTGCTAACACAGCAGCTGACTCCTGCTGAAGTTGCTCTACCGGCACACCAGGATGTGATTCTGCTGACCAAGATAAAATTCCCTCGAGTGTTGCCTGCTGAATCACAAGGCGCCGATAATAACCTTCGTCATCAATACATGCTGGGTCCCAAAGACCAAAAAGATAATTTGGACGACTTGCTGCTGGATGTAAAAAGTCAAAAGCTCGAGGATCAATTGCTAGTTCGCTTAATAAGTCCAAATCAAAATCAGCCTGTCCGAGGAGTTCTTTTGGAGCCTCTTCTAAAATCTGAACAGCTTGGTCGACAAGTCTTGAAAAATGACCGTGAGCTGCTCCTACACCGCGTATATAAATTGGAAGGGGCCGCACACGCTCGTGACGATATGGCTCTGATAGCTGGCCATTTTCAAGCACGGCAACAGGCCGCCAGCCCATGTAGTCGTTGATTTTATAAAGCACTTTTTTAACAACATTATCGTCTTCTCCTTCCCATGGACCGCCAGTTGCAAGAACCGCTTGGAAAATTGACATCAGAAAAAATGGTCGCTCTATCGCCCCAACTGCCTGATGTTCTAAAAGATCACGGTGGAATTCACGATACGCCGGCAATACTTGTTCGAAGACAATCCTGACAACACCTTTTGCTTGGTCAACATTTCGAAACGCAGGATCAGTCTGGTGAAGATGGTTCAGCCCTTCTCGTAAAGCATCTGCTACCTTCTCCGCCGTAGTCGCCTGCTCCACAATCTCACTATGTGCAGAACATGGCTCAAACTGTGCATAAATATCATTGATGGCTCTCCACGCCGACACATCAATAGCACCAGCCGAGAAATTCAAATACCCAAGTAGCAAGGCAAAAGAATTCGGCTTTTCAGCAGCGGATTGGAAACTATTTGGCATAAGATCAAAAAAGTGATTCGAACTATCTTCAAATGTTTACTAGGGATACTTTTCGGTCACATATCTTACCAACCACAGATCAATACGCAGCAGGGGCGGCTGTTTCTGCGGAGAGAGAACAAAAGGACTTTGATCTCTCTTTTTGCATCATTTTTTCTGTGAAGTAACGTATTGGTAGCGGTGGTACGAAGACTTGAAGATTTCAAGGCACTTCGACCAAAACAATGATTCTTTACGGAGAGAGTAGATATGTTTCAGTTGTGTAAATCGCGGATATGGCTGTGGCTTTTAATCCTCGTAATCATTGCTTCCTTACCTCGAGCAGATGCCGAGAGTTTATATGGAACCGCAGCTGACCCATTCGAGGTTGGACGTGTTGGACTAGCTCGCGAATGGATTATCCAAATTCCATTCGACTCTGATCGCTATCGGCTCAGTCAGGTCGACACGGCACGTTGGATGATTATTGCACAGTCTGAAGATGGCATCGTACACGCAGTTCGTGCAAGTGGTGGTGACACTGCTGAAGCGGGAGGTCCACTTCCAGGAACATTACTTTGGTCAACGCCTCTAGGGCTACCAAAGGCTGCTCTTCATTCTGCCGGAATAGATCGTGACCTTGTAACAATTAACCGTGACATGGATGCTTTCGGAATCGACAGCCGTACTGGTTCTATCTTCTGGAAACGCAGATTACCATCACCTCCGTCTGCGGGAAGCCTTCCTGTTGGTGACTGGGTTTATGTCCCTCTTTGGGACAAGACTGTTTATCGCCTTCCCGTAAATCCTTACCGTCGTCCCTCGAATTCAAATTCGGAAAAAGATACTGATTCAAAAACAAGTTCCTCCAGCAAACTAAGCCTTGACCCTGTTCGTATAAAATCACATGGTTTCATCGAGCAGCAGCCTTCACGCTTTGGCGAGGGTGTTCTTTGGTGCACAGACTATGGACGCCTGACTGTTATAGAGCCTGCTGAAGAGGGCTGGGAACGACATGAATTTTTTCTCCATGACAATCCAAATGGTCCGGTTGCAGTTCGTGACAAAGTTATCTTTGCTGCAACTGAAAAAGGAGAACTAACACGTTTTGAAGATGCAACAAGAGGTCTTCGACTCACGTGGCGGTTCCTATTAGAAACCAGCCTCCATCCAAACATGCCACGACCACAAATCATGCTTCATAACGAGACGCTTCTCGTTTCTCTTGGCGAAGAAGGTATTGCCGCACACAATGCTAGCAATGGGGAACGATTGTGGAAAACCTCTCTGCAAGGCACGTTTTTAGCTTGCATAGGAAGTCACCTATGGTGCTACGACATCATGAACAGGATTACAGCTATCCGCTTAATTGATGGACAAGAGGACGCCTGGCTTTGTCCTGGACCCTTCACTATTCCTGTTACAAATCGTTCTTCGGAGCGTATCATTCTCGCTTCACCCCGAGGGCTTCTGGCTTCCCTCAGACCACGAGTCATCGGGAGCGAACAATCTGCCCTTCAGCCTTCGACTTCTTCTTCAAAGACCTCAAATGACACGAAAGAAGAAAATCCTGCCGAAAGCCCTCAACCCTCTACTGAGAAGCCTGAAGCAATAAAGGTAGAAAAGCCTACGCCACAGGGCAAAGACGAGCCGTTTAATTTTTTCGGCAAATAAGAAGCGTAATTTCTATGGTGCAAGAGGAAGACCTCGAGCCCACAATTCGAGCGCGAGAATGAGACAACCAATAGAAATTGCTGTGAAAGACAGCATCATCATCCCGGTATAAGCGTTTTGACGCTTAGGATAATTTGGCTCACCACTATCAACCATCTTTACATCTCCAAAAGAGTCGCACCGCTCACACTAACTGTCGAGTTTCAGACGTGTTGCAACACGATCTCCTCGCTGAACAATTCCACGGGCAAAGTCTTTTAGCACACGAACAACGGCACGGTCAGGCTTCACACTGACAACCCGCAGGCGGCCAAGATATTCGTCAGCTCGAAACACCTCTAATTCATGCCCAGCTTGAAGCCCATCGTCACTCCCAATCGAAACTTCAACAAGATCGTCGGCAACGGCAGTAACAACACCACCAACAACTGGTATGACCGTTTGAGGTCGCTTTAATGAAAGACCGTTTTGCTGCAAAACCACTCGTGCGTTTGAAACCTGTTGCTCAAGCTGCTTTTTGCGCTCAGTAGCCATTGCCAAATCGGATTCAGCTTGATGCAATTCAGCAGCCAGTTCAGCACCTCGGTTCACCGAGCCCTTAAGATTTTCTTGAAGACCATGGATTTCCTCTCGTAACTCACTCACAAGTTTCTCTGCAGCATCTCGCTCATCTTTCGCCTCAGCGAGTTCTTTGATATCCTTATCTAGATCGCTGATTTCCGCGTCACGCTTTTTCTTGAGATCCGCTAGCTCTACATCTTTTTGCTGAAGTGCTGTTTCAAGTTTTGCAACGACTTGCTCCCGATCTTTTTCCGAAGCGGCAATCTGCTCATTCAGCTTTGTAAGCTCTGACTCTTTTGCCTGGCGTTCCGCTTGAGACTCCTCAAGTTCGGTTGCCAACCGCTCTGATTCTTTTTGCCAATTTGTGTGTGATGAGAAAATTGCGATAGCAAAGCTCATGAACACAACGCTCATGATCATGACAGCAAAAACAAATATTTTTCCGAGAGTATTCATGCCCGAATCCGTAACGTCGAACAAGGAATTAAAACAAAAGACAGGCCATTCCAAGATTTTCCCAGAGCAGCTTAGTCAACAAAATATTACGCAGCAGTCTTATGATTCGTCCCAAAAGCTGGCATATCTCCAACTATCTTACGCTAGGGTACCTCTTCTCACCCAGTGTTCCAACGCCACTGTTGCCGTAATTGCTACACATATCCCAGACAGAAAACTGCCCCAAACAAGCCAAAGTGTCCATCGCCCGTCTGGTGTGGCTTCAACGAAAAGTGTGGCTGTTTTTCTGCGTGGACCGCACGCAAGCAACCGCCCGCAGCCATCAATTGAGGCTGAAAATCCAGTGTTTGCGGCAATAACAATTGGTGTCCGAACCTCGACAGCACGAAAAATAGCCGCCGTGAGATGCATGTCGAGTTCACTAGAGCCCCAAAACCAGCCGTCATTGGTCAAATTGGCCATAACATCAGGACCACCATTGATTTGTCGACAATAACGAATGAGCGTGCGAATTGTCTCCGGAAGCGCTGTTTCGTAACAAATTGTGCATGTCAGCCTCCGACCGCCAACAGATGCTATTAGCGGTTGCTGACCGGCCGTAAGACCAACTGGAAGTGGCGTGAGGCGATACAACCAAGGGAAGGTCTCGGCAAAGGGGATATATTCACCAAAAAGCACAGGCTTCATCTTGGTATACGTCTCTTGAACTCGACCATCGGCATCGAGAAGAACAGCACAGTTGTAATAGCGAGTTCCTGTGACAGCACTTGGCGTCACAAACTGTTTATCAACACCGACAAGCCAATTCGCCCCGTATGAGTTTGCATAAATTGAAAGTGGCTCTAGGCGTTCATTTTCGAGTTTCTGACGGCAAAGGGCCTGCAATGCAGCATCACTTTGATCAACAACATCTGCGCGATCACTTTCACTCAGAATTGTTTCGATAATGTTTTGAGGTAATTGTTCATTCGGATCGATTTCAAGAAGACCAAGTCGCCACATTGTCTCAGGCCAGATTATCAGATCAGGCAATGAAGAACTCTCCGAAAGACCGCGACGAGTCAGTTCATCGTAGTGCTGAGTCACTTCCTTAAAAGCATTTGGATCATGCTTCAGTTCAGTATCTATTGATCCTTGCACAAGCAACGTTTTGAGAGGTGCGACAAGAGGCTCTGGACCCGTAGCAAGTCGCCAAGAGCCATAGGCTATACACACGCCGAAAACACAAAAAACAAGCAATCCTTCTCTAAGTATTTTTTTCTCCTGCCATATATTTCTTATTTTTTGTTCACTGAAAATAATTTCCAGTGGTTGAATCGTTGCTGCTGCCACAAC
>JABHNP010000266.1 GCA_018694455.1 Planctomycetaceae bacterium
CTTCACCCTCAGGAAATGCTGGCAACCGAGAAGGGTCACGACCCGCTGTAGCCGCAGCCTGCATCAGAAAACGGTTCACAAGAGTTCTTAGGGCGACTGCTCGCTCGAGTTGATCTTCGCGAACGGCACCACCTTTCCACTCCACAACAACTGGATCAGCGGATGATGAGCCGGCACCCATCTGGAGGAACGGTGGTAGCACAAAAAAAGCCAACATCGCCAAGACCGCCACGGCCACGAGCATCGAACGCTGATATTTCCGAAAAAAATTGAATGACCCGGCCATAAAACCGCCTTTTTCTGAAGCGCCCCGGGCTATAAAACCATTGAGGCTTGACAAATAGAGAGAAGGGAGGGTAACGCTGTTGAGCAATAACTGAGTCGGAGATTGTATCGCCAGATGGTCTGGTGCCAATCCCGATATCAGCAGAAATTAATCGTTTTTACACCCTTTGCACCCAAGATTCATGGCCAAAAAGACCGCCCGCAAGGCTCGTACAAGCAGAAAATCGTCGGCTGGAACCACTCCAACCGGAGACTACGAGCTTGTCATCGTCGAAAGTCCGGCAAAAGCGAAAACAATTGAAAAATACCTTGGAGGCGAATTTACGGTGAGGGCCTCAGTTGGGCATATCCGTGATCTTAAGGCTAAATTGCCAAAGGACTCGAAGACAAAAGATGCCACGACGAAGATAGCGGGCGTCGACCTCGAGACAATGGACGATGAGTATGAGATTTCTGCAGGGAAGACAAAAGTCATTACGGAGCTAAAGAAACTCGCAAAAGGTGCTCGTGACATCTGGTTTGCCACTGACCTTGACCGTGAAGGAGAGGCAATTGCATGGCATCTTGCCGAAGTCCTCAAAGTCGATCCACCAGAAGCAAAACGAGTCACCTTTGACGCCATTACAAAATCGGATGTCAAGAAGGCTTTTGAGAACCCTCGAGGCATTGATATGGATCGCGTGGATGCACAGCGCGCACGAAGAATCCTTGATCGCCTCGTTGGATTTCTAACTTCACCAATTCTTTGGCCCAAGGGTGCAGGTAAAAGTGCTGGCAGGGTACAGAGTGTCGCTTCCAGGCTTGTTGCTGAACGTGAACAAGAGATCCGAGATTTTACTCCAAATGAATCTTGGGAACTCTCAGGTTTTCTCAGCTTTGATACCAATACTACAGAATCTCTCCATACCGAATGGAATGATTTCGTGTCGCGAACAGATGCTCGCAACAAGCCACCGACAATAAAACAACGAATGGCTTGGCTGGCTGATCACCGCAGCCTTGCCGCAGAACTTATTGAAGTTGGTGGCAAGTCTTTAAAGATTGAGGCTGATAAAACATCTGCGAAGAAACTCATTGATGAGGCCGTGTCTGCTGCAGAGGCAGCCGGCTTGATAGACATAGATATACATCGCGAAACAAACAAAGAAGGCAAGGGACGCGCAAAAAATATTGTGCGGATAACTGGTACGCCGGACTCCAAAACTCGCTACGCCATCGATTCCATTGACGTAAAACGTACGAAGTCAAAGCCCTACCCGCCGTTCATCACCAGTACGTTGCAGCAGGCCGCGAGTAGCCGGCTCGGCATGCCAGCTGACAGAACCATGCGTATTGCTCAACAACTCTATGAGGGTGTTAACCTTCCTGGAGAAGGAAGTGTTGGTCTCATTACGTACATGCGAACTGATTCAACAAACTTGTCTGGCGAGGCCATCAAGTTAGCACGCAGCTATCTTGAGGAAAAAATTGGCAAGGAATATCTCCCTGAAAAACCTCGTTTTTACACCAGCAGGAATCAGTCGGCCCAAGAAGCCCACGAAGCAATTCGACCAACGGATCCATTTCGTGACCCAAACACTATCGCGTCTGCCTTAAGTGACGAGCAGTTCCGGCTCTATCAACTCATCTGGCAATCTTTTGTTGGCTGCCAGTCAACGGATGCAGAATGGGATAGCACCACAGTGCAAATGAGACGCTCTGACAAAGACACCGGCGCTGTCTTTAAAACAAACGGCCGTGTATTGCGTTTCGACGGCTGCCTTCGAATCACTGGAATCCCAAAAGGTGACGGTGATCAAGTGCTGCCGGATTTTGACAAAGGAACCAAATTAGCACCGTTTAGCATCGAACCAAAACAAAAGTTTCAGGCACCCCCGCCCCGATATACTGAAGCGTCACTCGTGAAAAAGCTTGAACAAGAAAGTATTGGTAGGCCCTCGACCTACGCCAGCATCATTCGAGTCATTCAAGACCGTGCTTACGCTGAACAAATTGACAAACGTTTCTACGCAACGTTTCGAGGTGAATTAGTCACTGAGTTTTTGAAAGAGGGTGCTGATGATGCATCTCTTGAACAGCAGTTCATTGAAGTTGCGTATACCCGGGAAATCGAGGATGACCTTGATGATGTCGCGGCAGGGAAAATAACGCGACAAGAAATGTTACTTCGTTTTTATAAAAAACTTATTCCCTACTTAGACATTTTAAAAGAACTCGAATTTGGTCGATCGAAACCATCTCCGTACAAATGTCCAGAATGTGGACGGCGGCTTGATTACCTCCTCGCGAAAAGTGGAGGGATGTTTCTTTCCTGCACAGGCTACAACGTAAAGACTCTCGAAGTCCTACCACCCCCTAAAGTAACAGCCAAAGGAAAAAAACCCCGGAGCCGAAAGCCGAAAGAAATTCCTTCATGCACCTTTGCGATGCCCTGTGGCCGTGACGGGCGTCCGCTGCTTCCGGAGCAAATTGATCTCCTTTCACCAAACGGAGTACCGATGGTGAAACGGAGTGGGCGATTTGGTGATTTTCTGGTTGAAGATGTTCCACCGCCACCAAAAAAATCAAGGAAGAAATCGGACCCGGATACACCTCCACCATTTATTCTCAACATTGACAAAGCAGGGAATTTGAAGTTCCCTGCCCCGCCTCCTATTGTGACTGATCTTGAATGCGAAAAGTGCGGTGGCTTTCTCAATCTACGTGACGGTAAACGTGGTCCTTGGCTCGGGTGTAGTAAATTCCCAAAATGCCGAGGCCGAGGTGCGTTTACAAAACTCAGCGAAAAAGTACAGAAAGACCTTCGGAAACAACTTGCCGACCATATGAAAAGCCAGCAAACGCTTGTGCTGACTCGACGAGACGGACAGACACCAGCAGAAGACGAAACTCCACTAACTGAACTGACTATCGAAGGCGGTGTTGCTGAACTGGAGTTGTTCACAGAGTAATTCCGTGCCTACTCCCAAGGCATATCCTGATCGAATGTCGACGGCATTTGACTTACTGCAATCGCGTGAGCAGTTGCGTGTGTACGGCAGTGAGAAATACTTATCAGCACGCCACCAATTCCCATTCGTTCAGCTAAGTCGCGAGTGCCACCCATGAGAGTTGCCACAGGTCTTCCGGTAACACCATTGACCACTTCAATATCACGCCAGCTAATACCTTGCCTCCACCCTGTACCGAGCGACTTTAGGATTGCCTCTTTCGCCGCCCAACGGCCGGCAAAATGTTGCATTGCCATTCGACGCCCGCGACAGTATTCAATTTCGTTTGGCGTATACACCCGCTGCACAAAAAGTTCACCGTGCCGCTCAATCATCTTGCCTATCCGCAGGCATTCCGTAATGTCAGTACCTACCCCGAGCACGTTCATTGTTTAGGCCTCCGCCCAACTGAACGACCCAATCCGCATGCTTCGCGAGCACGGCCGAGGACACGACCGGCAACGGCTCTCGCTCGTTTCGCACCAGCCGCAAGAATCTCATCTATTTCATGGGTGTTTGATTCGAGTTCGTGCCGTCTTTCTCGTGCTATAGCAAAAGTATCTTGTGCTGCCGCAACAATCGCTTTTTTCACTTCGCCATATCCAAACCCTCCACGCCGGTAGAGTTCGGCCATTTCAGAAACGTCTTCCGGTGAACCTACGAGTGAAAAAAGCTGGTACAGATGATCCTGCTCAGGATTTTTGGCAGCTTCCATCGGCCGTGAATCTGTTGAGATTCGCATGATTTTCTTTTTTTGTACTGGCTGCTCTTCAAATAGCTCGATCGTGTTCTCGTAGCTTTTTGACATCTTCTGCCCATCAGTGCCCGGGACTTTTGCTGCACCGTCAACGAGTCTTGGCTTCGGAAGACGAAACACATCATC
>JABHNP010000232.1 GCA_018694455.1 Planctomycetaceae bacterium
ATTAACTGAATCGCAATATCATGATAAACGATTTTGGAAACGAACTGATGAGGCAACAAGTCGTTATGATCTGGCGATTGAAATTCCTGAAAAGCGACGCATCATAACGATTCATGGTTCTGCAGATTCCGTTGTACCCTACTACGGAGGGCGAGGGCCCGGTGGTATCCATCTGTCGGCTCAGGCCACAGCATATGCGTGGGCAACTGCTCAAGGATACCGGGGAACTCAAAAAACCGACACTGCAGGAAAGCCGTGTGGAGTGAGGCTGCTTATGTATGACTATCCACAGAGTGGAGTAACTCATATCAAGGTGATTGATGGAGGGCACGGTCTTGGTCCTGCCGCTGCCTCCCTCAAGCCGCTACTTATAAAAATGCTTGGCTGGTCAGGTAATTCATAAGTATGAAGCACTGCCCTCAGTGCGATAGCTTGTTTAATAGTCTCTCATCCCTACCGCTCACATCGGCGTGTATCAGTTGTGCAGATTAAAGAAGGCTCGTAACTCTTTCTGACCGAAGTGCTTTCCTAATACCGATTGTTTCTGTAAGCGAAAAGGACAACCCAAACCCTAACACCCCAGTCAGGAGTATTTCATGCGCCGTGCGCTTCTCATTGCCATTATCATGGCAACAATGTTTGTAGCCTCAAGTGGAGAGGCGTCAGCCGCTCGTTATTCTCGGCAAAGTCAATCTGTTGCGACACGTCGATTTCGCCCCTTTGCGAAACTCATTGAACTGGAGCGACGGAAAAATGAATGGCTGCGAAGTGTGTTTTTCGGGCGTTAGCTAGTTGGATGGAATTATAGAAGAGTCTTAATCATTTATTTCTGGCCGGGAGAATTATCTGAATGCTCCCGGCCAGAGCAGAGTCCCATCAATAGAAAACCGGGGTTGGCTTTTTGTAACCCTATGCTAGCCAGGCTTCCTCGACGGTTTTCCGTTGCATGCAACGCGTTCTTCTATCTCATGAAAAAGTGGCAGTTATGTGAGTAGACGATTAACATGATGTCGTGAGAAACGTGATATTTCTGCATGAAGAGACAGTTTTTGAAAAAAGTATGTCCGCCAGCACGCACCGGGTATAAGATTTTCAGAATTATGCAATTATGTAATGAACAGAGTCATTCTGTTCCGTGATAGGTGCCGATCGATTTCTCACTCTTTGTTCAAGCGAATGATTTTGGTATGAATCGCAGACTTTTTCTTAGGCAAGCCGGAGTCAGTATTGGGCTGCCTTTTCTTCCATCATTGATGTCTCCACAGATAGCGGTGGGTAGCCAACAGGCGATGTCGGGATCCAAAAAGATGGTGTGCATTGGCAATATGCTTGGATTTCATCCAGCCGCTTTTTGGCCATCCGAAAAACAGGTTGGAATTGAAGGAGGATTCACAGCGGTCCGCGAATTTGAGTACGGTACAACAACACAACCACTTAAAGAAATAAGGGAACAGAGCACCCTTATTCGGGGGCTTGATCATGACACTAAAGGAGGACACTTCGGAATCCATTCTTTTCTGTCTGGTGTGAAGCAGAGTGAAGCGAGTTCCATGATCAATGGCAATGTCACGATTGATCAGTTTGCGGCAGAGTATATCGTTGGGCAAACACGGTTTCCCTCCCTAACTGTTGGAAGCCTTGAAGGTATTCATGGGGGCTGTCAGCTTTCTTGGACACGGACAGGTACTCGAGTACCACCGATTCCTGGTCCAGAGCAATTATTTAAAAAGCTTTTTGTTGACGTGACAGAGAAAGGTAAAGATTCTACAAAAGAGCGTTTTTCTCTTCATAAATCGATTTTAGATGTTATTCGAGAACAGGCGCATGATTTGGAGCGGTCTCTCAATCAGCATGACAAGAACAAACTTGATGAATATTTTACATCTGTTCGTGATGTTGAAAAAAGAATTTCTCGTCAACAACGCTGGATCGATGTTCCAAAGCCAGAGGCGATGATCAAACAACCTCAGAATAGAAACATGGTTGAAGATCTTCCATTACTCTATGACTTAATCGTGATGGCATTACAGACAAACACGACAAAAATTGCAACGCTTGAAATAGGTGGTGATTTTAATCCGGTAGATCTTGGAGTTCGAGGAGGGTACCACAGCCTCTCACACCATGGGCAGCTTCAGTCGCGAATTGATGCACTGATTACTTTGGAGACCTATCAGATTGAGCAGTTCGTTCGATTCGTGAAAAAGCTTGCGGTGACCCTTGATGATACAGGTCCGCTGATTGATACCACGACGGTTCTTTTTGGAAGTGGTATGGGGGACGCGAATTCGCATACCAATCGTAATCTTCCAATTGTTTTAGCGGGAGGAGATTTTTCTCATGGAAGGCTTCTTACTTTTGATGCCAAGCACCCACATCGACCTCCGTTAGCGAACCTTTTTGTAACGATGCTTCAAAAATTTGGAGTTGAATCAGATTCCTTCGCGAAGAGCACTGGAACGTTACGGGGTCTTATCTGATGCAAGTTCCATGCGGTGGAAAGCTTGTCTTAGGAACCTGTTTTGCCCTCTCTGCACTTTTTGTGATTGAAGAGAATGCAGCCGCTGAACAAGTCGCAAAAATTGATGTATTTCTAAAACAGTATTGTAATACGTGTCACAACAGCATTGATCAAAGTGGTGATCGTAACTTTGAAAACATCAGGCTGTCTCAGACTGATGCTGAAACCCAGTTGCTGCTGCAAGAAGTCATCGATCAAATGACACTTGGTACGATGCCGCCTGAGGATGCAGAGCAGCCGAAAGATGATGCACTGGTAACGGTGATCCGGGCACTCACAACGCGTCTTCAGTCCATGCGTCAACATACAGCAACTACTGGTGGCAAGACGGTTCTACGAAGGCTAAGTCAACGTGAGTACAGAAATACCGTAAGTGACTTACTCGGGATCAGTATGAATACATTTGATCCAACAGAAGCGTTTCCGCATGAATCTCTATCGCGTGGTTTTGATAATATTGGTGATCAACTTGTGACATCAGGATTTCTCTTGGAGCAATACCTTGAGGCTGCAGATAGTTCTGTTGAGAAAGCATTTCTTTCGGCACCATATCCAGATCCGCAGACGTGGAGTGTTGATTCAAATTTCAAACAGCAGCCAGAATTAGATAGCGCGCATCAAGAGGCATTCGATCAAAAATATATGGTTCTCTATGAACACCCCTTCAATGATAAGCCAGAGGGAGCATATGGAGCACTGAATGCATTTGCACAAGGTGTTCCGATTGATGGTTTATATAGAGTACGTGTGCTTGCAAGCGCGCTTCACAGAAAGACACCTTACAGCCAGAAGGCTGTGAAAATAGATGCATCTGAGCCATTTCGGATGGGTATTCGGCCAGGTAGTTCGCGTGTCGGCGCACTCTACAAAGCCCAGCCACTTCAGCCAAAGTTGGCAGAACACGTTGTTGCTGATGAGGTAGAAAAGTGGTACGAGTGCGTTATTCCACTCGATAAAGGTTACAGTCCTCGTTTCACGTTTGAAAATGGACAGCATGATATTCGCGGTGCGTATTTTCGTGTTTTCAAATTTCATCGCGACACATTCCCTAAATCGCTGCGTGATCAAAAGGGAATTGTGCAGCATAGAATCGCCGCCCTTCGTGATGGATTTATGCCCCAAATCCGAATTCAGAAAGTAGAAATTCATGGCCCATTGAAAAGCTCTCCTCAGATTAAAAATAATGAGCGGCTTGTTGGTGGTGTGCCCTTTCGCGGGGACGAAATTCTTCATCGTATCGACTTATTCGCTACACAAGCATTCCGAAAACCAGTTCCGTCCCAGGAATTGAAGGAATTTCATGCACTGTTTCAGTTCCAAAGGCAGGCTGGACGGACTCCTTTACAAGCGTATAAAGACACGCTAAAAGCGATTCTCTGTTCACCCAAATTTTTATATTTCAATTCGGAAGAGCAGGAAGTAGATGCTAGAAAAAGGGAGAAGCCGATTTCTCAGCACGCTTTAGCAGAGCGAATCTCCTACTTTTTGACATCATCTTTACCTGATGCAGAACTTCGGCGAGCAGCTGATGAAGGGAAGTTGAATTCTCATCACGCATTACGTGCCGAGGTATTACGGCTTCTTGCAAGTGAGGCTTCTCATAATTTTGTGCCTGACTTTCTAGAGAGCTGGTTAAATCTTCGTGAGCTTGGCAGCATGCCGCCAGATTTTGAAACATTTCCAGAATACTATGCATCAGATCTCCAGTCAGAGATGAAACAGGAAACACAAGTTTTTGTTCATCATGTACTGGACAATAATCTTCCTGTACGGGACCTACTCAGTGCAAACTATAGTTTCCTAAACCGTGATCTTGCAAAACTGTATGGAGTTGAGAATCAGCTGCCTTCCAGTAAAGCAGGAGAATTTAGACGTGTGCAATTTGCAGATAAAAATCGCGGTGGATTACTTGGTCAGGGTAGTGTTCTTACAGTATCAGCAAATGGAATCGAGACATCACCAGTGATTCGTGGTGTTTGGGTTTTAGAACGGATTCTTGGAACACCCACTCCTCCACCACCGGATGATGTTCCTGCTATAGACCCGGATATTCGGGGTGCGAAAACTATAAAGGCGCAGCTTGAGAAGCATCGTTCTTCGGCAGCATGTAATGAGTGTCACCGCAAGATTGATCCACTCGGTTTTGCCATGGAATGTTTTGATCCAATCGGGCGAGCACGAAGTGCTTACGACATGCGAGGTAAGAGTAAAGTTGATACAGCGGGTGTTTTGCCAAGCGGTGAATCGTTCTCAAATCTTGCAGAACTAAAAATAATCTTGGTACGGCGGGAGCCGTTTTTTGTACGAACGCTCATCACACATCTTTTGACTCATGCTCTCGGACGTCATATCGAAGCCGAAGATCGATTTGATATAGACAACATAATGAAGTCAGTAGAAGATGATGGTTACCGGTTTCGTGATATTGTTGTAGCTGTTGTTGCTTCAGATCTTTTTGCTCGCCCGTAGAAACCGGATAGAATTTTAAAGTTTTTTGGAGAGTCAAAGAATGTCACACACTCGGTCTATAGTATGCCTCCTTGTAATGTGCCCTGCCGTGATTGTTCTCGGTGGAGATATAAGAGATTCGCTCTCAACAGAAAAATTTGCAAATAGAGCAGCTGAGCGTGGTGATTGGTCATTTCAAGAAGGGATTGCCTCAGTTGTTTCTGATCCGGAGTTGTACAAAAAGTACACAAATCACGGTCCGATTTTAAAATGGGAAACCAATTGCTCTCAAGGTACGACAGCCTTTGACATGAAACCTACAGATTGCCAGCGAGTTGTTTTTACCCTCAATGGTGATGGTCATGTTTTTAGGATTTCATTAATGGACCCTGAAAAGGCAATGAATTCATTTCAGAAAAAGAGCAAGTCGCGGATGATAGCTTGGGCTGAAAAATCATCGAAAGCAAACAAAGGAGAATCATTTCAACTAGATGGATTTCCGTCGCTTGGAGAACTCAATAATAAATGGACGCACGTATCTGTTGCTGTCCGAGAAAAGACGGCATCGATCACAATCGGCGATTTTCAGGCAGATATCACACACGAAGCAATGCAGCGAGATAAAAAACAAATTACCATTTCATTTGCATCTGGTAGTTTTCAGCTCCGCAACTTCACGTTTCAGGAAAACAAATAAACCAGTCATGCACTTCTGAATGCCAATGACAACGGTGCTGAGACACGAAGTTACTAAAATGTTGAAGCCGTTGAACTGTGGGTTTAAATGAAAGTAAGAACTATGTCATTTGGATATGCACTGTCTATATGCACTCAAAGCATTCTTTTGTTGGTATTTCTCATAAGGCCAACGTACGCCTCTGATCCTGTTCGCATGGGCTGTGGTGTTATGACTTTTGATACCGTTCCGGGATGGGGGCTTGATGTGGAGGGGAATCCACAAATTGGTCCGACACATGGAAACGTCGTTGTAGACAGTCAAGGAAAGATTTACACGAGCTCCAAACTTGGAGTTTTTGTTTTCTCACCAGATGGAAAGATCGTAAAGCGGTATCTAGGGAAAGACTATACAGCGATTCACGACATGAAAATGCGAAATGAAGGTGGGCAGGATTTTATATATGGTGCACGCAATCAGGCAGGGGAAGGAATAAAGTTTGAAGCTGCAACAGGTACAATTGCACTGCGTTTTGGAATCCCCAGTAAACAAGAGTGTGGACTGGAGATAGAGAAATGGGCGCCAACGGCAATCACAGTTGGACCCGATAACGATATTTATCTTGCGGATGGTTATGCGAGCAACCGAATTTTTAGATTCAGTCAAGAAGGCAAGTACCGCTCTCACTTTGGAACTAAAGGGAACGGGTTAAAGGAATTTAATACTGCGCATGGCATGACTCTTGATGATCGATATGATCCGCCACGACTCTTGATTTGTGACCGAAACCATAAGCCTAAAGGTCGATTGGTACATTACAATCTCGATGGTACGTACATCGAGGAAGTTATCACTGGGCTTGGTATGCCAACATCCGTAGCCATTCTGGGTGACTATGTAGCAGTGCCAGATCTCCACGGGCGAATTGTGATCCTCGATAAAAGCAACACGATCATAGCAGTGTTAGGATCGAATACAGATCCTAACACTCGGGGCAACTTTAAGGTTCCACACGAGCATTGGAGGGAAGGGATATTTAGTGGAACACACGGTTCATGCTGGGATGCTGATGGCAATCTGTATGTTCAAGACTGGAATAGCTCTGGGCGAATTATGAAACTTGTCCGAGTGTTTCGTGATCAGACCGAGATGTGATGGATTCTACGTCACCACATGACAACAACTATTGATCAGGAATGGGGACACCCAAAACACTTTTCTGTGGTGGCTTACCGCCGGTCATGGTGAGATAGAATGGTTCTGGCAAGCTTTCTTTGTCACTTCTTAAAAATTGACTGAAGATCAGACCATCTTCAGGCCATTCTATTGTTGCTGTGAGACGTGCACGTACCCAAACTGTTTCTGAGTCGGCCATATATTCAGAAATGTCAAAGAAATTGCCGCCAAAACCACCATGATTCGCAGCACGAGTATCAAGATTTGTCCACAGTTTTCCGTCAGGTGAAATATCGAGCGCAGCAATAGCTCCTGGATCGTACGGAGATGGATCGCCAGCTGTCCATACTTTAATTGTTGCCTTGATGGTTGCGTGCTGAATTGAAAATGGAGCATCAAACTTTAGAATGACGACACCTTCTTTTTTTGAAACAGTTGGACGGATGAATGTAGCGCCACCAGCAGCATGTTCGGTGTAACACTCTGCATGATTCATGGAAACAAGATTTTGTTTCCATGAATCATCAAGTAGGTTAAAACGTACGCTTTTGAAAGGTGGCATTGTCCATGTTGTCTCGTATTCCTGCCGTAATCGGTGTCCGGAAACATTTTGAGGAGTCGACTGAGTCCCGCATAATTTGAGAACATAGTATCCTTGCTTCGACGTGAGTTTCTCGAGCCCACTAAGTTCCCATCCGGTTCTGTTACCAGCTACTGTGACACCCTCTATGGGTACGTCATGGCCATTACGTAGCAGTTTGAAGTCGGCGGTAGAAAGACCGAGTATTGGTTCATTAAATGCTAAATGCAGCCACCTGAGTGGGGTCGTTCTATAACTCGACACTCCAGCAAATTTGACTTCGAGTAATTTATTGTTTTTCGAAACAGTAGGTGTTGTTGCGACATTAATTTTGTTGGCCGAAGACAAAAAGTTTAAGAAAGAAAATATTGATAACACGACAAGGAGCACTGCACCTGATGCTGTAAGAGAAGGGTGTCTTTTGGAAAAAACGAGACTTCGTTTTAGCAGTGTCTGTGGTTTTGCTGCGAGAGGCTGTCCAGAAAGAAGAGCATCAATATCTTGCGCAAGCGTCTCAGCATTCCGGTATCGATCTCGCGGTTCTTTTGAGAGACATTTCTCGGCGATGGTATCAACTCCAGCACGGAGTTTTTTCTCAGGAACACGAATCTTATTCGGTGCTTGTTCGTGGATAACCCGGGCCGTTTCAAGAGGCGATGAATTCTTTAGATCGTACGGAAGCTTACCGGTAAGAAGTTCGTGCAGTATGACGCCAAGAGAATAGACATCACTCCGCGAATCAACTTTTTGTCCAGCGCACTGTTCTGGACTACTGTATTGGCGAGTTCCAAGAAATGTACCGGTTTCAGTTGCATCATCATCTTGTTCTATTCGAGCGATTCCGAAGTCAATAAGCTTTGGATGCCCGTTGGAATCGACAAGTATATTACTGGGCTTGAGATCACGATGAATCACAGAACGCGCGTGTCCGTATGCTACAGCCTTGCATACTGATAAAAAGAGACGCAGGCGTTCTATAGTTGGCAAGCGATGATAGTCGGCTGCTTTTACCAACGGCATTGCATCTTGGACAAGTTCCATCACAAAATATGGAAAAATTTCACCCTTCTGTTTGATAGATCCAGCAGTATAAATCTGCGCAATGCCAGGATGAGAAAGTTGCCCTAAGAGTTCAGTCTCGCGCTTGAAACGGTGGAATGCCCGCGGCGATCGATGGCTTGGACGCATGACTTTGACCGCAACGCTTCTCTCAGGCAATCGCTGTTGTCCTTTATAGACACGACCCATGCCACCTGATGCGAGAAGCGATTCAATAATAATATCTCCGAGGTCAATTCCAAGAAAGGAATCAGTCTGCTCCACAGTAATTTCTTCATTACCTAAGCCGAAATCTGTGGTCCGTCTTGATAATTCTTCAATCGAAGGCACGGTGTCATGATTATCGATAGGCAGTGCTGCGTCTGGCTTTTCAGTATTCGGCAACTGTTGCTTTGGTTGGATTTTCATAATTTCGCTCGTTCATCCAACAATAAAAGCACAAACAGGCCCCAGCCTTCGAGAGAATAAATTATCTATGTGCTCTTTACCAGCGTAAACATAGCGGAAATCAAAATGTCCCAAGAAATCGTGAGGCCGGATAAACTACAAAGACTATGTCACTTTCTATTCATTACATCGCGAGTTTGGATGCCATCGTTGATGAGGCTGTCGAATTTTTATCTCAGCCAGAAGATTTTTTTACGGCTTACAAGATTGTCTTGCCCACAATTGGAGCTCGAAGTTGGCTTGCAGACGAACTAGCAAAAAGGCTTGGGTCGACATCAGAAGATCTGAGCGATGGCATAGTTGCCGGAGTAGATTTTTCTTACCCGGGTTCTCTATCACGATTGATTGGATCGTGCAAAGACGAGGAAGATCCATGGTCTGTGCAGCGACTCACTTTTGTAGTCTTAGACATTCTTGTGGAGACGCCTCACTATGATTGGCTTATTCAGCAAGCAGGGGGCCCCTTGCTTGCAGCTCGACGAATCGCTGACAGGTTCGACCGGTATCACTTTCGCCGTCCGGGTATGATTCTGGCTTGGGAAAATAACAAACCAGTACTCGCGCCAGAGGCTGGTGAGGTCAGCGAATCTGGTGAACAGATGCTAGTATCATTAGCGCGAAGTGATCGCTGGCAATTTGAGCTCTGGCAGTTGGCTCGGACGGCTATTCATCAGCCAAGTCCGCCAGCTCGGGATCAAAATGCTCAAGGGCCGGGTCCATCAGCGGTTCTGGTAGCAGGTCTGGAAGGGCTGGCTTTTCACCAAATTGAACTTCTGAAGAAGCTTGCCACTCTTAATGATACGAATGGAAGTCACTGCAATGTTAAAGTGTTGCTCGTGCATCCGTCGTCTCTCCTTCGTATTCAATGGGAGCAAACAGCGCCGCAAGAAACGCTTGGATATCCACCAAAAAAGCAGGAAATAGATATGCTTCAGGCGGGTGATTCTTTGGTGACTTCGTGGTTGCGAGGGACACAAGAAGCTCAAATGCTCCTTGCGTCTCAGGGCCTTACTCCTATCCATATGGTTACGGAAGAAAACGAAAAAGAGAAAAAGCCAGCAACACTTTTGAAATCACTACAGCAAACGATTGCCGATGGTATCTGTAGTACAGAAAATGTTTATCTTCAAGATGAATCTGTACGAATTCATCGTTGTCATGATCTCAGCAGGCAGGCAGAGGTTCTTCATGACGCACTACTGCACTCATTTCAACACCATAAAGATCTTGCTCCTCATGATGTTCTTATTGTGAGCCCCCGTATTTCTGAATTAGCGCCTCATCTTGAAGCTGTCTTTAGTAGAAAGCTGACAGGAAAAAGTCATGACATCGAACTCCCTCTCGTGATAGCTGATCGAGGAATTCGTGAGGTAAGTGCAGGAGCAGAACTGCTTGTTGCATTACTCAAGCTTGTTGGTTCACGGTGTTCTGTTGAAGACATGTTAGCTGTGGCGACGCACCACCTGGTTCGCGGTTATTACGACATTGATGACAATACATTAGAAGTTTGGAAACGTTGTATCGAACGTACGCGTATTCGCTGGGGTATTGATGGGCCGCGCAGAAAGCGAGACGGACTTGATCAGCCAGAGTTAGCGGCTCATACATGGTGGCAGGGTTTGGAGAGAATGTTGCTGGGCATTCTGCTTCCAGATGGTACTCCAGAAGTGGTGCTCGGTGGTGTTGTGCCATTAACTGGTGTGGATACCTCGGATATCGAATCACTAGCACCACTTTTATCAATTGTACGTGTGATTGACGCTTTCGATCGTCTTGTTACCAATACCCATTCGGTACTTGATTGGTGTAATCACATTGAGCAAGCATTAATTCAGCTCGTAGGAGATGATACAGATGAGTTGGAGGTTGCAATTGACGAACTTGAGCAGTTGCGTCGATGTTCAACTGAAACCCGAGTACCATATCATGATATTAAAACTATTTTGATAACAACTTTGACGGCTGCAGTTGGTCACCAGCCCCTGCGTACCGGTGCGATTACAGCAACTTCCATGATCCCGCTTCGTGCAGTTCCATTTCGGGTCATCTGTGTTGCAGGATTTGATGAAGATGTTGCTGAATCTTTTGCCAATGATAGCGATGACCTCGTTGAACGGCAGCAACTGCTTGGTGATAGTGATCCACGGATCAATGTTCGTCGTAGCTTCCTAGATTGTATTCTATCAGCCCGCAACCAATTAATAATCACGTGTACTGGAATGAGTGTTTCCACAAATGTGAGCTTGCCTTTAATAACACCGCTTGCTGAATTTGTTGATTTTGTAGGCCGGCATGGTGTACCTCTACAGAGTAGGAATGGTGAGGAATACAGCGATGTTGAAGTGTTCCACCCTCGGCACGCATGTAGCCACAAAAACTTTCAAATACATGGTATTCGGCCAGACATAGTATGGAGTCACGATCAAAAAGCTTTACATGTTGCGAAAGTATTGGGAGCAACACCTCAGCCTGTGCGACCGAGGTCTACCTTGCCACCGCCTCGGACACTCCTTGAATTGACGTCACTCGCTGCATTTATGCATGACCCGTTGTGGCCATTCGTACGTGAAACGCTGGCGATTAATCCTTGGAGAAATGATGATGTTGAAATTCCCGCAACTCTTCCACTTGCGTTATCACAGTCTGAACAACGGGAATTACGCGACAATTATATTTACCGGTTTCTCAACAGTGATCAGAGTAAAGAGTTTGAAAAAATTTGGACGCAGTCTGTTCAAGCTGACGGTGATGTTCCAATTTGGGGATTCGGTGAGGCTGCGATTCAAGAAATTACAGCATTTACTGAGGCAGTCGTTCAACAGACAAATAAAGATGGACTGTCGCTTATGAATAGGCAGGCAGAAATGGTTCGAGTCGAAGTGAATAATGTCCAGATTTCAGGAACACTGCAGATCAGCAAGGACGACTCGACATCACTCATTTTCCTTTCACCGGGGGCAAAGACGACAGCACAATTTCAGAGGCCTAAGTATCTAGCGCTGGGACAATTACTTTTGGCGATGGCTGCTGGTATACCGATAACTCGAGCTTGTGTTTACAGTCAGCATGAAAAATGGTCACCCAACGCAGTTGATGCGAAGGGGAAACCTCGTAAGGTGGTTATGGTCCGTGAAGTCACGCTCGATACAAGTATCAATAGCCAGACGGCCAAAAATCTTCTGGGAACTCTTTGTGACCTTTATCAGCAGGCAGCAGCGAGTGCTTACAGCAGTTTTGGTAAGGCTGCTGCGGAGTTTCTTACTGATCAAAATAAATCAAAAAAAACATTTAGTTCTTTTGTTAGTCACAAATCTTTTGAAAAAAGTCTTGAAGTAGTTGTTTATGGTCGAGGTCCGGTGTTCGAAAATGTCTTTTTAGATCATGAGCGACATAAGAAGTTTTTTAAGCCATACGTTGACCTCACTTATTTTAAGCCACGAACCAATATTTATTCTCCAGAATGAAACTTAACCTCACGAATGATCAGATTCGTAATGGCATGATCGTTGAGGCGAGTGCTGGTACAGGAAAAACGTATGCGGTTGCTGCACTCGTGGCTCGGGAACTAGCGCTCCGTGATGACCTGCGGATCGGTAATATCCTCATAACCACGTTCACTCGTAATGCGGCAATGGAATTGCGGCATCGAATCCGACAGCGACTTATCGCAACTGCAGCAGACCTACGGGGTATAGGCTCACAGGCAAATGATGCAGTTACAGATTTGTTATTCGATATTGATGAGGCAGAACGACTAAAACGAGCATCTCGGCTTGAACGATCTTTGGTTGAATTTGACACTGCAACAATCTCAACAATTCATGGTGTCTGTAGTAGAGTGCTAAGGACAGCAGGTGTTGATCTTGACACAGTCGTTGATGCTGAGGAAACGAATCGTATTGTAAGCGAAGTTGTGAACGATGAAATTGTAAGCGCTGCTGCATCGGGATTACGTTGGGACGAGGTGACATTACGGTCGTGCCTGACAACGTTATTGGGTGATCCTTTTATTGAAATGTGGTTTGATGAAAAAGAGATAGCCGATCAAAATCTGATTGATCGTCTACAGAACCTGAAGGATTTACTAGCCCAATGCGTACAGCGTATCCACAGTGCGATGGCAGCAACACCAGACTCAAATGACTTGTTGCGACGTGCATGCGAACTCGTAAAAGATTCAGAATCTGTTGTTGTGAAAAGACTACGACAGCGTTTTTTAGTGGCGATTGTTGATGAGGCGCAGGATACAGATAGGCTCCAGTGGGAATTTTTTACACGGTTGTTTCCTGGTGATGATAAAAGATCATTAGTGAGTGTGGGTGATCCAAAGCAAGCTATTTACAGTTTTCGTGGTGCTGATGTGCAGGCATATATTAATTTCACGAAGAAAGGAAAAAATCACCGAACTCTTGCTACAAACTGGCGTTCGGATCAGCCTCTTGTGGAATGTCTGAATGAGGTATTTTCAGAAGCTAGCTTTGGAGAAGGGATTGCATACGGCCACGTTACTGCATCGATTAACCACCAGGCATCTTGTCTCATAGGAGACGTAGAGCCCCTCGAGATCATCCATGTAGGTGAGACAGACAGCCAACAATCACTCGTGGAGCCGGCTGTAAGAAAAGTCATTCACTTGTTGGATCAGGTGCAATTAAAACCGCCTCAAGCGAAGTCAGTACGTGCTTTGTTGCCTAGTGATATTTGTATTCTGACTCGCACAGGAAGTGTAAGTCGTATGGTTGAGCGGCGACTTGCTCAAGAAGGTATTCCAGCAGTGAGTGGTGGTACGAACAGTGTGATGACTGGCCGTATGGCATTTGATTTACGGCTTCTTCTTGAAGCTATTGAAAAGCCATCGAGTAACGGGCATATACGGAGGGCTGCCGCTACATGTTTTTTTGGCTACGCTCTATCGGATAGTGGTCTCCTCGACGATGCTGTCATGAATCAAGTGCAGGAAGAGCTTATGAAGCTCTCAGTTGTGCTCGTGCGCTATGGTATTGCGGCTTTTGGCGTGGCGATTGAACAAGAAGTCTCCATGATGGAACGCGTCGTTGCTGGTTCTGATGGTGAACGAAATCTGACAGATTTACTTCATATTCTTGAAGCACTCGATGCGATCGGCCCTTCCGGTGGGTGTAGTCCTCAGCAGGCTGTCGAAACCGTCGTTCGCCTATCAAAGAAAGATCCAAGGCATGATCTCGTCAGCCGTCGCATTGAGAGTGACGCTGATGCAGTACGAGTGCTGACGATGCATTCGGCAAAGGGATTGCAGTTTCGATGCGTTATCGTAGCGGATCTTTGGAAGCCAGCAATGAAAAATGTCTATGCGAAATCCTATCCGACGATCTTCTATGATGATGATGGCAGACGTAAAGTCGATATCGGTTTTGCTGTTGAAAGAGCATCAATAACAGCACGCCAGCGCCAGCATGAGGCAGAAGATCAAGAGTCTAAAAGACTTTTTTACGTAGCTGCAACTCGAGCAGAGCACTATTTAGGAATTCTGATAGCTGATGGAAAAGTACCAAGTATTATCAATCAGTCGTTTTCATTTCCGAATGCATATGTTTACTCAAGCGATCTGCCGGTAAGACTAGAACGCAATCTGAAGGCAGCGACATCTGTAAAAGGCATGACTAATGCTGCTTTGCCCCTTGTGGTGGATTCTTCACGGAGGATGTCTTTCAGTAGCATCATTGCGACTCGAAGTCATGAAGATATTTACCGGCCCGAACGTGGTGGGTATGACGAGCATGCTATGCAGACAACGAGTCAACCATTGTTATCTGAATCGGGCAACACAGCAGGTCAGCAAGTAATCGATTTTCCAGCAGGTGTGACTGTTGGTAGTACGATCCATCAAATATTCGAAGAGGTAGACACGACGATTGTTCCTCTTGAGGAAGAAATACAACGAATCGTAAAGAATAAAATAACAAATGGGAGACTCAGGAATTTTGGTGAAAATATTAG
>JABHNP010000096.1 GCA_018694455.1 Planctomycetaceae bacterium
ATGTTGCTGCCGCGAGAAAGACAAACAAGAAGGCTGCCCCAATCCGAGTCCAAGCACCAGCCAGAACGGAAAGGCCGCCAACAAGAATGAGACCAATTGCACCGAACAATGCAAGCCGAGGGTTGGGGATCCCTTCGCTGCCCATATACTCAGCCGTTTGTGAGAAGTGACGGATTTTACTATCGAAGGCACTGAACAAGAAAATTGCTACGATCATGAAGCGAGCTAGCAGAGAAATGCATCCCTGAACAAAATTGGCAACCTGTTCCATGATGTGACCGTTCCTGCCTTAATCTCGCAGTCCATATCCGAAGCCAGAAATTCTCAGTGAATAGTCGCGTCCATTGGCATTCACCGCAAGACCGGATGACTTGTTAATCTTGGCAATCTTGAGAAGCAAGGAAACTGCATAGTATTTCCTATGGCTCAGGCAGGCATGTTGCCGGCCTCTGAGCATTCGAGTGCCGGTTGCTGACTCGTTACACAGTGAACTGCTCCTCGTCCACGAATTAATTCAAGGGCGGGGAACGCAATAACTTCTCGCTGCGGAAAAAACTTTTGGATTGTCTTGATCGCATTAATATCTAATTCATGCTGGAATGTTGGAACAATGACACCACCATTTAGGATAGAAAAATTAAGATAACTAGCCGGGAGTTGAACATCTCCGAAACAAACGTTCGGCGGCAAATCAATGGGTACAACGTCGAGCAATCGCCCACAAGCATCCTTGAATTTTTTTAACAAATCAAAGTTTGCTTCGAGTGACTCATGATTTGGATCACTACGATCGGGCTGGCGAGCAGCGACGACGCAACCTGGCGCAACAAAACGAGCTAATTGATCGATATGACCATCCGTATCATCACCAGCAAGAGCACCATTTGCCCAAAGAACTTTTTTAGCTCCTAAAAAAGACTGAAGACCTGCAGCGAGCTCCTCGCGTGACCATTTTGGATTGCGTAGAGGATCATCAATACATCGATGATTCACCAAAAGCGTTCCTTCACCGTCTGTTTCGATTGCACCACCCTCGAGAACGATAGGAGCCTCCAACACGCGAGAACCGAGACATCTTGCAATGTTGACAGCGACAGCAGCATCAGCATCCCAAGGTGAATATTTTCCTCCCCATGCGTTGAAACCAAAATTCACGACAACAAGCTCTTGCTGCTCGTCCTCTGACTTCAGGAAAACTGGTCCCGTATCACGTAACCATGAGTCATTCGTCGGAATTTCAATGAACTCAACCCGCGAACTTTCTTGCAGCTGGGATGAAGCATCACGAAGCACAGCCTCGCTTCCAATAACTTTGACTGGCTCATACCGAGCCAGCAACATGACAAGTTTTGAAAAAGCGACAGGCACTTCATCAAAATTACCAAGGAAGGTTGCTCTTCGGTGTGGCCAGGCGACCCATGTTGCAGCATGCGGCTCCCATTCAGCCGGCAATCGATAATCACTTTTTTGTGAAGACATCGACCTTCGTCCTACAAAAGCTCAGTCATCACCCCACCCGTCGCTTTTAACGCATAGAGTACAGCATGGTTTTGGTGAAGCCACACCAACAATTCACCAAAACTAGTCTCTACCGTCAGAACGACCAAGCATACAACCGGTGTCACGTGTTTACATCACAAAAACATGCACCATATCCCAGTTTATCCAGCTACAACCTGGTCCATCTTCGCAGCAGGAACTGGATACTGTTCTGCTAACTCAGCAACTTCTCGCCGAGTAGATTCCAGCACCTGTTTGTCCTCGGGAGACTTCAAAACTCGAAGAATCCAGGTCGCTACCTGCTGCATCTCATCAACTCCCATTCCTCGTGTTGTAAGGGCTGGCGTGCCTAAGCGAATTCCTGATGGATCAACGGGTTTCCGTGCATCGTATGGGATCATGTTTTTGTTGCAAGTAATTCCACAACGATCCAGGGACTCCTCCGCCAACTTTCCACCAAGATCCAGCGGGGTGACATCTACTAACATCAGATGGTTATCAGTACCACCGCTCACAAGCTTCACCCCGCCAGCTGCAAGTGACTGAGCGAGAGACCGGGCATTTGCTACAACTTGCTCCGCATATTCTTTGAATTCTGGCCTGAGGGCCTCTGCAAAAGCAACTGCTTTCCCTGCGACAACGTGCATTAATGGTCCGCCCTGAGTTCCTGGAAAAACTGCGCGATCAAGATCTTTTGCATGCTCTGCCCGACACATGGCAATTCCACCGCGAGGTCCACGTAATGTTTTGTGCGTTGTACTTGTTACAAAATCTGCGTATGGCACCGGACTGTTATGTACACCAGCCGCAACAAGGCCCGCGTAATGCGCCATGTCGACTAACAACTTTGCCCCAACTTCATTCGCTATCTCTGCGAATCGTTCGTGAGGAATTTCTCTTGGATATGCGCTTGCTCCAGCGACAATTAATTTTGGTTTATGCTCACGAGCAAGCCGAACGATCTGATCGAAATCAAGAAGATGATCATCCTGCCGAACGCCATAATGAACGAAACGATATAAAATACCGGAGCTATTCAGGCGCATTCCGTGGGTAAGGTGTCCCCCATGCGAAAGGTCAAAGGCAAGTACCGTATCACCAGGTTTGATAGCAGCAAGGTATACCGCTGAGTTTGCTTGACTTCCAGAGTGCGGCTGCACGTTAGCATGTTCTGCACCGAACAGTTGCTTGGCCCTGTCTCTCGCTAGATCTTCAATTGTGTCGACATATTCACAGCCCCCATAATAGCGACGACCGGGATATCCTTCGGCGTACTTGTTGGTCAATACACTACCGACTGCCTGCATAATTGCTGGGCTGGTAAAGTTTTCGCTCGCAATCATTTCCAGGCCCTCCGCTTGTCGGGTTTGCTCCGCAGCGATGGATGACCAAATTGCAGGATCTTCTTGTTCAACAAAGTTCACAGATCACCTCTTAGTTTTATCGCAGTTTTCAAAACAGTGCGTTTTAATGCAGCCGGACACATCATAACTTATTGTGCGAGTAGAGTAGCTTGCCGTCAACGAACGAAGATGAGTCCGGGCAGCATTAGGGGTTCTGGCATAAAAGTAATTATTGGAATTGCAAGTGAACCAAGACCTAAAACTGTTCGTATTTTACCGAGCGGTTGTGATTCATTCCTGATCGGCGGGTGATCGACACCCATAAAAGTTATGATGACGATCATGAGCACCCAGTGATCAGCATTTGTAAGAATAATAGCGGTTATTGCTCCAAGTAGGACCGCCCGGGCTACTCCACGAGAATGCTTACCAAAGAGAGCGTGGCACACGTGTCCACCATCCAGCTGGCTGATAGGAATCATATTGAGCCCCGTCACAAGGAAACCAACCCAGCCAGCCATTAAGAATGCGTTTGGACTTAGCACCTGCCCAATCGGCCAATCGGGTCGGATAAGTCTCAAAAGCCATGTTGCAAGTAATGGCATGGAGAATATGCTTGCGTCTGTCGGTTGGGCACACATCAATCCTACAATGAAAACAGGCACTGCGACGACAAGGCCACCGAGAGGGCCGGCTAACGCGATATCAAATAATTGCTTCCTATCTGCACGGGCCCCCTCCATACCGATCACGGCTCCAAGAGTCCCAGTAAGCATTACTGGTAGCGGCAGGAAAAATGGAAGTGTTGCTGGAATACGATGCTGCCACGCTGCAACAAAGTGCCCTGCTTCATGTGCTGATAATATTGCCATCACCGAAATCATATAAATCAGGCCCCGGAACCAGTGTTC
>JABHNP010000093.1 GCA_018694455.1 Planctomycetaceae bacterium
AAAAGCTCCCCGAGTAGGACTCGAACCTACAACCTAGCGGTTAACAGCCGCTCGCTCTACCATTGAGCTATCGGGGAATATAAGGGGCCTTTGAGTTTTGAAACGATACCGAAAAATTTAATCGAAGGCGAGATGCTCCATTTTTTGTTCTGGAAAAAACGATATGCCAGCTATCAGGCATCCTGAACTTTTTCCATCAGAACATGATTGCCCTTCTCGTTGTATTCAACTCGTGTCATGAAATTATGAATCAGCATGACGCCACGACCATTGGGGACTTCCAGCCTGTCATCCTGCGTGCAGTCTGGTACCTCGTTTGGCTTAAATCCATCTCCTTCATCTGTGATTTCAATACGTGCAACTGTAGGTGAGACGAAACATTCAACATGTACTTTTTTGTCTGCACTGAGTTTATTGCCGTGGACAATTGCGTTCACGATTGCTTCTTCAGCAGCCAGGTGGATCGAAAAAATATCAGCACTGGCCCAACCATGTTCACCAAGTTTATCGAGCAATTCATCCATAATCAGTCGACTCGCACCGCGCTCACTCGGCAGGTCAATAGACTTCTGCCATGACGGCTTGTCGGAACTGGTGTTTTGAGGAGACTGCGATTCGGTCATAGTAGCCGCACAAATTTATTGCGGGAAAAAAGGGTGGCTGTTCCAGTAAGGGAAGTTGTAAGCAATCAACTGAAGGCTGTCATTGCTTCTGCTTCGTCTTTGCGAATATCAAAAACTTTATTCAGTTTTGTAATCTGAAAAACTTCAAAGATTTCTGGACGAATGTTGCACATTTTCATCCGTCCTTTGCTAGCCTTCACCTTTCGGTCGAGCGTGATTAATTTTCCGAGCGCAGCACTTGAGAGAAACTCAACGTTCGTGAAGTTCAGCAATATGTCGCCCATATTGTGCTGCTCAACAAGACCAAAGAGTTCAGCACCAAGCTCTTGGATACTTGCTTCATCGAGAATTTTTTTGTCATTAAAACTGACGATAGCGACATCGTTGTTGTTTGTGACGCCTATCCGTCGATACTGAGCCATACCGTTGTTCTCCAAGTCTTCTGAGTTCGAGCACCCGTTACCGAGACTGCATATATAAAGTAATAATCCATTCTGTTGGTAGGGGCTCGCAAAACAATTCCAACAGAATGCTCACGTTGGAAACAAGTAGACATATAGCGGACCTACCCACTCGATGGGTCGCTCAGCCTAGCGATTTTCAGGGATGATTACCAATGTCAGCGTTTGAAGTAAGGCGTAGAAGGATGGAAACCAGTCGACTTCTTGTTTTTTGCTGAATCAGAAAAAATGAAATGAGACCTGTTTGTGCATTATGCCGCCATTATGGCAGTCTTTTTTGGTGCTCAGGCGTTGGTTTTCGAGCGGGCAACATGGGACAATTTTTAAAAAGTGGGGTGTCTCGCGTAAAACCTGTTTTATTTACTCTCGGAAATGGCTGAAAACTGGCCTTGACGAATTTTATCCCACTCAGTTTCGAACTGGCGCGCGAGTTGCACTGTAGATCAAAAGCATGTTTGTGAATGCCGCTGCGGCAGTCGCTTCATCCGGCGGGGTAATGGCATAAGGTTGTCGTTTCCTGCAGTACTTTTTTCAACTTTCCGTTTTATTTCGACCACAGAGGACCCCCAGAATGGCAGCCGCTGCGAGCAAGGCCGGGAAGGCCAAATCGACCCTAATCCCCCTTGGTGATCGCGTTGTTGTGGAACGCGAAGAAAGCGAGCAGAAGACATCCGGTGGTATTCTTTTGCCAGATTCCGCCAAAGATAAACCTGCACGAGGTGTTGTTACGAGTGTTGGTGAAGGCAAATTGGATGACAAAGGCAACCGTCATCCGTTGCAAGTGAAACCTGGTGATCGCGTGATATTTACCAGCTACGCAGGTGAAGCATTTCAGGTGAGTGATCAGGAACTGCTTCTCATGCGAGAAGATGACATTCTTGCTGTTCTTGGTTAACTCATCGCAGCATGTAGTTCAGTGAACTACTGTTGATTCATTTTTTCAACTACAACCGTCCAAATAATTTTCAGTACAGGAGAAACATTCTATGGCCAAAATGATGGCGTTTGATCAAGAAGCCCGCGAAGCAATGCGGCGTGGTGTCTCCAAACTGGCCCGTGCAGTCAAGGTCACTCTCGGTCCAAAGGGTCGAAACGTAATTCTGCAAAAGAGCTTCGGTTCTCCAACAGTTACGAAGGACGGTGTCACCGTTGCAAAAGAAGTCGACCTTGAAGACACCTATGAAAATATGGGTGCCCGCATGGTTCGCGAAGTTGCAAGTAAGACAAGTGATGTTGCCGGTGACGGCACCACAACAGCAACCGTGCTAGCCGAGGCTGTTTTTAATGAAGGCCTGCGAGCCGTTGTTGCTGGTGTCAATCCGATTCAGATGAAGACTGGTATTGAAAGAGCAGTTGAAGACATCACGGCGAAATTGCATAGCTCAGCAATTCCAGTAAAAGGAAAAAAAGAGATGGCTCAAGTTGCATCTATTGCAGCTAATAATGACCCCGAAATCGGTGATCTGCTCGCAGAGGCCATGGATAAAGTTGGGAAAGATGGCGTTATTACCGTCGATGAAGGCAAAAGTCTTGCGACCGAAATCGAGTTCGTCGAAGGCATGCAGTTTGACCGAGGATACCTCTCGCCTTACTTTGTCACTGACGCACAGGCTATGCAATGCGTGCTTGAAGATTGCTACATCCTGGTTTACGAAAAAAAGATTTCAACAGTGAAGGACATCGTTCCACTGTTAGAAGCTGTCGTAAATGCCAGCAAGCCACTTTTGATCGTCTCTGAAGAAGTTGATGGAGAAGCATTGGCGACACTTGTGATCAATCGCCTGCGTGGCACGTTCCAGGTATCTGCAGTAAAGGCACCAGGATATGGTGATCGCCGAAAAGCAATGCTTGAGGACATCGCCATACTTACCGGAGCCACTGCGGTCTTTGAGAACCTTGGTATGAAGCTCGACAATATTGGGCTTGCTGAGTTAGGTCGTGCCAAAAAAGTTATCATCGACAAAGACAACACGACAATTATTGAAGGGGCTGGTAAAACAGCTGATATCAAAGCACGGATCGAGCAGATTCGACGTGAAATTGAGAATGCATCAAGTGATTACGATCGTGAAAAACTTGAGGAGCGTCTCGCAAAACTTGCTGGTGGTGTTGCCAAAATCAATGTTGGTGCAGCAACAGAAAGTGAAATGAAAGAGAAAAAGGCTCGTGTTGAAGATGCCCTTCATGCAACTCGTGCTGCAGTAGAAGAAGGTATTTTGCCGGGTGGTGGCGTTGCGTTGCTACGGGCTAGCTCGCAGGTGAAGCCGAAGGGCTTGAGCGACGATGAGTCCGTTGGGTACCAGATCGTTGTTCGCGCATCACGCTCTCCAGTGACGATGATCTCAACAAATGCCGGACAAGACGGTTCAATTGTATGTGAAAAAGTACTTTCTGGTGAAGGTAACTTTGGCTACAACGCCGGAACCGATAAGTACGAAGATCTCGTCAAGGCCGGAGTCATTGACCCTGCAAAAGTTACGCGAACGGCGTTGCAGAATGCCACGAGTGTTTCAACATTGCTTCTGACCAGTGATGCACTGATTGCAGAAAAGCCAAAGGATGCGAAGGGTAAGGGCGGTGCAGGTCACGGTGGTGATTACGACATGTATTAAGCCTGACGCGTCACAAGACACCTCTAGCAAGATTGATAGGGTTGGGTTGCTCTTTAGGGCGGCCCAACCCTCTTGCTTTTCAGCTCTGCCCATGTTGATTAGGCTAACAATATCTTCATTCTTGAGGGATTTGAAAAATGCCACAGCAGAGTTGTCCACTCACCAGCAAGCAGGTTGTCGATCTCTACTTCATGGAGCATCGTGCAAAGCTTCTTGATATAGCGGCATTTCTTGATCGTCTTGAGCGAGCCAAGGGCGATGAGGGGCTTCAGGACGTACGAGTGCGAGCGCTAAAAAAAGCGATTCCAATCCTGACCGATACGAGCGGTGAGAATCAAGCAAACCGGGCCCATCGTGTCCTTGAATTATTAAGCGATCATACTGCAGAACCAACTCCTGCTGCCCATACGCAGTCAGCTCTCGGAGCTGATCCAAATACAGACTATTGAGAACCCCTCATGGCTTATATCGACCCACATATTCACATGGTCAGCCGGACAACGGATGATTATCGCCGGATGGCGCAGGCTGGCTGTGTTGCAATTACTGAGCCAGCATTCTGGGCAGGATTTGACCGTTCGAGCCCGGCGGGCTTCTATGACTATTTTCGTCAGCTCACCGACGTGGAGCCGAAACGAGCTGCACAATATGGAATAGCGCATCATTGTTGGCTGTGTATCAATCCAAAAGAAGCAGAAGATCCAGTATTTGCACGCGAAGTGATTAAGCTGATTCCAGAGTTTCTAAAAAAGCCAAATGTCTTGGGAATTGGTGAAATAGGTCTTAATAAAAACTCACGGAACGAGCTGATCATTCTTGAAGAGCAGATTGAATTAGCAAAACAACACCAGCAACTCATTCTTGTTCATACACCACACCTTGAAGACAAACTCAAGGGAACACGAATCACGATGGATGCACTCGCCAATGCTGGAATTGATCCGGGACGTGTTCTCATCGATCATATTGAAGAACATACTGTTGCTGAAGTTCTTGATCGTGGATTTTGGGCAGGGATGACGCTCTATCCAGACAGTAAGTGCACGCCACAGAGAGCGGTTGATATTATCGAATGTTATGGGAATGAACGCATCTGGATTAATTCGGCAGGTGACTGGGGACCAAGTGATCCACTTTCAGTTCCAAAGTG
Source organism: Planctomycetaceae bacterium (assembly GCA_018694455.1). Taxonomy (GTDB): domain Bacteria; phylum Planctomycetota; class Planctomycetia; order Pirellulales; family UBA1268; genus UBA1268. The sequence goes on from JABHNP010000093.1 coordinate 4,847, forward strand.
CCATGTCGAAATGCGTCGTCGAGGACACACTCAGAAACTTGTAGAAAAAATCAGCCTAGAAAACCCACTATCGTTTCTTCGCCAAAGTGGTCGTTTTATGTTGCCCGAAAGTGTCTGACATCTCACGCTACCCAGCGACCGGGCACACCTCTCGCATTTGGTAATTCAAGAGACCCATGGAGATGTGTTTTTGTAGTACGTGAAATCTGGTAGCTGAAAGAACGGCACAGAGCGATGGCATAGTTATTTTCTCGTGGAATCATCACGCGAACAGACGTCGCCCCACGTATACGGGCGAGATCATGGAGTTGACTCACCATGGATTGGGCGAATCCACGATGACGAAATGAAGGATGTACAGCAAGAGAAAGTTGTGGTGCTTGAAGAGTGTCACCCCACGATGAAAGAAATCCATAAACAGCTGCTTGACCGCGCGTGAATCCAAAGCGATGGAGATCATTGTTGGATTGCATGCTGGTGTAAAGCGTCTGTATGAGCAGAGAAGGATCACGCTGGCTCACTACATACGGTGGGAGTACGTCCTGGTTCCCGTCCACGAGAAGTTCTGCAAACAATAGTGCAATAGCTGGCTGATCAGGTTGTTCCGGTCCGCGGATAATCATTTGCAGATCGTGCACTTCTTAAGAAATTCGATGTGTAGTTTCTAGAGATCGATGGACTCAAACACTTTTAGAGAGACCAATACTCCACAGGGCATTTTCAGGAAAGCCCGGTATTTAGACAAAAAAGGTCTTACCGTACTTTCTGGGAAGCACCAAGGTCTTCAATAGGTACGAAACCATCAGTTCCGGCTGGGGTTTCTGAGGGTGGCTGACACGGTGGTGCAGTCACTCGCCTCCAGAGGTTCCTGCTCAGCCACAGACTGGCAGTCGCAACAATCAAAATAACGAGAATCTCTTGCATGCATGTTCACCACCCAAGTGTGGTGCCAAGTTGGAAAACACAGAAAGCACCGATCCACGCCAGTGCCGTCATATACGTAAATGACACAAGTGGCCATACCCAACTGGCCGTCTCCTTACCGATGATAACGAGAGTGCTTGCGCACTGAGCACATAAAGCAAAGAAAACCATGATGGAGAGAGCGACTGGCAGTGTAAATACTTTGCGGTCAGTACCGTCCCAGGTAGCTGACCGTAATTGGCGAATGAGCATTCCTGCCCCTTCTTCTTCTCCTGGGTCGACATCGCCCAGGTTATAGATAACCCCAAGTACTCCGAGGACGACTTCCCGAGCCGGAAAACTTGCGACTGCAGCACAGCCAATACGCCAATCCCAACCGAGAGGTTTCACAACCGGTTCTATAAAACGGCCTGCCTGACCGAGAAAACTCTGTCGCAAAGCCT
>JABHNP010000224.1 GCA_018694455.1 Planctomycetaceae bacterium
CACGAAAACGATTCCTTCGTGAAAGTAAAACAGCTGCCTCGATCAACCACCCCTCAATCGTAACGATCTATCAGATTGGTGAGCATGATAGCCTTCCGTACATTGCCATGCAGTATATTGATGGGCCAAACCTATCTGAACACAGAACACAATCTGGCGGGGTGATTCCTGTCCCAGAGGCTGTCCGCATTGGTCGCGAAATTAGCGAAGGACTCGCTGCAGCCCACCAAAAAAATCTTGTTCATCGAGACATTAAGCCGGACAACATTCTTCTGGAAGGGCCTGAGCATCATGTACAAATCATTGACTTTGGACTGGCGCACGAAACAGGAAATGAAGAAAGCCGCCTTACTGTGAACAATGCTGTTATCGGCACTCCGGCCTACATGTCTCCTGAACGGATTGGTACCGATGAGGTCGATGCAAAGAGTGACCTCTTTGGGCTTGGGGTAATTCTTTACGAAATGATCTCTGGAAAACTCCCGTTTGACGGAAAATCAATGGTTTCAATTCTTGCCGCTATCTCCCGAGGCAAGCCAACTGCTATTAATACAGCTGTCCCTGGAATGCCTAAAGACCTTGCAATTCTCATAATGCAATTGCTCTCAAACGATCGCGATGAACGACCAGTTGATGCAAATAGTGTTGTCGAGCAACTACGTGCTATTGAGAAACAAGGAGCATAGGCTTACGGACTATTTGTCACTTGTATTCTGCAATTCAGATTGAATGAGATTTGCCAACACGGCACAATTTCCCTGCCAGCTAAGGTTCACTGATTGCTGAGTAGCCAAGTCTTTTAGCTGAGCGGTACCTGCCTTGAACTCATCACTGCCGAGTACAAGAGCTTTTTGAAAACCCTTCTTCCCTGCCCATTTTAACTGCTGGCCAAGCTTTTTGGGCTCTGGATACAAATCAACAGAAATACCATGCTGCCGCAGCGATGCTGCAATCCGAAGATAGTCGCCACGGTGTGACTCATCGAAATAGACAAGAAAAATTGCTGCTGGTGTTTCGACAGCTTCAAGCCTGCCAAGCTCTTCAAGGCCTGCCAACAAACGATCTATCCCTAGCGATGCCCCTACTCCAGGAAGAAACTGTTTTGTATACAGCTCTGCAAGATTGTCATACCTACCACCAGAGCAGACACTTCCGAGACTGGGCAGATCATCGAGAAAACTTTCAAGAACAATACCGGTGTAATAGTCCAAGCCTCTGGCAATAGAGGGATCTAATGTGATGTGATCATCACCAATCCCAACTTCAGATAAGCCTTCTAGAAGTTCGCCGACGGCTTCAACACCACTCTTGCCGACTTCCGACTGCCCAGCGAGATCACCGAGTTCGCGCAGTACATCTGTCATCGAGCCGTTCATCTCACTGAGCCCAAGAAGACATTCAATGGACTGAACGGTAACGCCTTGCCCTTCAAGTTCATTTGCTACGACATCTCGTGGGCTTTTCCCTGTCTTATCGAGACACCGAAGCACATGCGTTGTCTTATCCGCAAGGCCAAGCACTTCGAGAATCCCTGAAAGAATTCTTCTGTCATTGATTCGAATCGTAAACTTCTCAATCCCGATCGCTGCAAGGAGGTCGTGCACAACCAAGACTGTTTCGAGGTCTGAATTTGCACTTGTTGTCCCTATGGTATCAAAGTCACATTGCATGAATTCACGGTATCGCCCTCGCTGTGTATTCTCCCCGCGCCACACCGTACCCATATGATACCGCTTGAACGGAGTGCCGAGTGCTGAGATATGTTGCGCTGCAAAACGGGCAAACGGAACCGTAAGATCAAACCGCATACCTACTTCACGATTTCCGTGATCGGTAAACCGGTACAGCTGCTTATCCGTTTCGTCACTACCCTTACCGGTTAAAATCTCAAGATATTCAAGCGCTGGAGTTTCTATCGGCGAGAAGCCGTACGACTGATAGACCTGCCTTGCTATTTCGAGGACTCGCTCTCTGGCTAATGCTTGAGATGGTAGAAGATCTCGAAAACCCTTCAATGTTCGTGGTGTGATTTTTGACAGAATAGTATCTCCTAGAAATATGCTATCTACTGAACTGCACAGCTTTGAACCATCACATAATCTTACAGAATTTTTAATAATGTCGGTTTTGGGCTTCGAATAGAACGCTGCCGATATTTCTTCTTGCGTCCATCACCTATATCTTCACCACCAGGGCCAAGCACTGCCTCCATGTACTCAACTACTTGCTCGGGTGTTTCAAAATATTGATCGTACACCCATTCGTCCTCATACTCGCAATGGTCTGTCGTGTACTCTCGACAGATTGCTGGCCGCGAATCATAAATACCGCATCGATTATCTTGCTGAAGATGCTTGCAGACGGTGTGTACGCAGATATACCATTCGCCGTCCTCTGTAAAAGCCGTGGCGTGTTCGTGAAGCAAGAACCACCGCAAGGAATCAAATTCTTGCCGAGTTGTCGGCTTCTCTAATGGAAGTGCAAAGTACCGACAACATTTTGCAGTGCAGTATTCACAGAGATTTCTCCCTTTCGCAACATCATCACGAGCTGGCTTTGTCCGCCTACGAGAAATCTCTTTATCTTTACCAGACTTGATCGTAACGAAGGACATAGCGACATCCAAGGGTTCGAAAATCAAACAATGAGTCTCATTCGACAGATTCTAGCTATGGAACACTATACCCGACGCTCAGCGAAGAAGCGGCTATACTAATGATTCTAAATTCCTGAAATGCCGCTGACCAGAGAGGCTGCCATGCCAAAACGCTGGAACATTGCTCCGCACGACCCAACAACGGTTGCATCGCTCGAGAAATCCGTGGGGGTCTCACCGATTCTAGCACGATTATTAGCCGCGAGAGGTGTTACTGACCCAAAGCAAATTCGTAATTTTCTCGATGCATCGATGGCGAATCTTCGAGAACCCGAAGAACTCTTTGGTATTGCAGAAGCCGCCGACAGAATCCTTGCTGCTACCAAAGCCGGCCGCAAAATTGTTATCTATGGTGACTACGATGCAGACGGCATGTCATCAACTGCCATTTTGTGCCACTGCCTGGAAGCAATTCATGCACAACCACACTGGTACGTACCAGATAGATTCGATGAAGGCTATGGCCTTAATTCCGATGCATTGCGTCGACTCAAACAAGATGGTGCAGAACTTGTCGTAACTGTCGACTGTGGTATCGCCAGTGTTGCTGAAGCAGATGTAGCACGTGAAATCGGCCTTGAGCTAATCATTACAGACCATCACAACTTTGCTGACCGTCTTCCGGCAGCAGATGTTCTTGTTCACCCTCGATTACCTGGATCAGAATATCCCTTTGGTGATCTTTGTGGCGCAGGCGTTGCATTCAAACTCGCATGGGCTGTGGCCACTCGTTCATGTGGAGCAAAACAAGTTACACCACGATTACGAGAAATGTTGTTGCAATGTGTAGGGCTTGCTGCAGTTGGTACGATTGCTGACGTTGTACCTCTGCTTGATGAAAATCGAGTGTATGTAAAGTATGGGCTCAAGTGCTTACGGGAAAAGGGTGGGCCCGGCGTCACGCGTCTTCTTAAACTAGCGAAACTCAGTGATAAATCTTCACTCAACAGTGAAGATATCGCTTTTCGATTTGCGCCTCGACTCAATGCAGCTGGCCGCCTTGGTCAGGCTGGGTGTGGGATTGAACTGCTTACAACTTCAGATACTGAGCGTGCCACAACACTCGCAAACTACCTTCACGAATTAAATGGGCAACGCGAGACTGAAGAGCGAAGTATTCAACTCGCTGCAACGAAACAGATAAAAGAGACATGTGATCCAGATGCCGACCCTGCACTGGTCCTCGCAGGTCGCGGCTGGCATGCCGGTGTTATTGGAATTGTGGCAGGACGACTCGCCGAGCGTTGGCATCGGCCCGTTGTCATGCTGGCTCGAGACGAACTACAGGCGAAGCCAGCAATCGGTAGCGTTCGAAGTGTTCCAGGATTTGATGTACATGCAGCCCTCATGGCATGCCGTGAACTATTAATAACCTGCGGTGGGCATGCTGCAGCAGCAGGACTTCGCATTGAGGATAAAAAGATTGACGCCTTCCGCAAAGCATTTCTTTCAGAAGTCGCTACTCGCATGCCAAAAGAACTCCGACAGGCGCAAATACAACTTGACGGTGAAACAACGATTGCCGGCGTTACCCTTCAAAGTATTGGTGAACTTGAGCGATTGGCCCCGTTCGGCCAAGGAAACAAACGGCCTCTGTTGTGCGCCTCAGGAGTAACCTGCGCAGAACCGCCACGAACCATGGGTAATGGCGATAAGCATATGTCTGTCACACTTCTTCAGAATGGTATTCGAATTCGAGCAGTAGCTTTCGGTGGTGCTGAATGGATCCCTCATCTTCCGCCACCTGGCGAGCCGTTCCATATTGCATTTAAACCGAAGATCAATGAGTTTCGTGGGCGAAGAACCGCTGAACTGGAACTGTTAGACTGGCGACCTGATGGGATAGACGTTTCCGTAGACCTGCCGCCGATGGCAGATGCTACGGCGTAGCTGTTAATCACTTTCATCTCGTATAGCGAAAGATGTCATCATGAGAATAATTTTGGTGCTCGTAGTTCTGTATAGCAGCTTTTTGGTAACACCCTTCACAAGGTGTGTTAAAGCTGAGGACTGGCCACAATGGCAAGGACCAAACCGTGATGGCATTTGGCATGAAGAAGGAATCATCGAAAGTATTCCTGCGGATGGGCCGCCAGTTCTGTGGCGAGTGCCTCTTGCAGGAGGGTATTCTGGCCCGGCTGTTGTTGGTGAACGTCTCTACGTCGCCGACTATATGAAGCGAGACGGTGACCTAGATAACAATCCAAACAACCGTTCACTACTCTCTGGTAAAGAACGGGTACTTTGTTTTGACACGACAACGGGAAAAGAAATATGGACCTATGAATACGATTGCCCATATTCGATTTCCTATGCTGCGGGCCCCCGATGCACACCGACAGTGAGCGATGGACGGGTGTATGCTCTTGGATCTGAAGGTAATTTTCTTTGCCTAGATGCCAGCGATGGTCACTTACTGTGGCAGAAAGATTTCAAGGAGGCATATAGCGCGAAGACACCTATCTGGGGATTCTGCGGTCACCCACTTGTTTTCGACGACCTCGTGATTTGTGTTGTTGGAGG
>JABHNP010000235.1 GCA_018694455.1 Planctomycetaceae bacterium
ATCCAGTGATCTCCAAAGACCACTCCCAAGAATTGATGGTAACCTACGACTCCAAGTACGGCTATTTGCGCCATACGAACGACCATGTCCGGCTCCAGCAAAGAGATCAATGGGCTTTAAAGTACAGCGACGACAGATCGTGACAAGCCGTGATAACCCTCGCGAAAGATTACTAGCGCCCAACGCCACGACGAGTGCTCGTTGTTGACTGCGTGCAGAAGATATTGAACCACTTTGCACGACTTATCCTTTCACCATAGCCTCGCGCGATTCGCAACCAGTCTTTGATAGCACCCAACACAGAGAAACCCGAATAGAAACATCAGGTATGTTTCCTGATGCTGATATGCCCAGAGAGCCAATGTGCCAGCAATCAGAAGACCAAAGAAATTTGAAATCTGTTCAGCAGCAGAAACACCACATACGTTCAAACTCTCCAAGACAACGTGCCCACCATCAAGCGGTTGGACTGGCAATAAATTGAGGAGTGCCCAACCAATATTCACAAAAAGAAGGTGATACACAACGAGCCGTCCGAGCAAAGTCGGAATAGGTTGGCCCGCCGACGAAAATTCGTCTAAAAAACCTCCAATGATTGGTACTGATCTCAAGAACCCTGCATCTGGCACCCTATATCCGCACAAGATAAGCCCTGTAATAACAATGACAGCGAGACAGAGCTGAGCCAATGGACCAGCAGCTGAAACTACAAGTCGACGGGACGGTCTCTTCAGGGCCTGTGCAGGCACCCCAGTCGGCACTGCCAGGCCACCAAAGTGATAAAGAACAATTCGTGATGATTGACCGCATACAGCAAATGCCAATGCATGACCAAGTTCATGGACAAGAATGGAACAAAAAACAACAATCACCCACACAGCTAAATAAATCAATAGCATTCGAGTATTGTCACCAGCAAGTGACTGAGATGTACCCCAACCAAAAAGACCTACAGCTGGCCAAAACCAACCAGTCACTCGGACTGGAGTTTGACCAATTCGGAAGTGAAAGTCCGCGGGCGTTTCTTGTGGCTCAGAAAGTAGCATGTTTTAATTATGCCGCCTGCTCAGTTTGCTGACCAGAAGTAATCACGCCGTTATTCGATTGAGACAGACCACGTGTTGCAATCTCGAGTATGACTTTTGTCGCCCGAGATGCTGATCCGGGCTGTGCCACTTCACTAGCGAGTTGTTCCAATGCTGTCACTTTCTGTTCGTATAACCTTAAATCAGTAAGCCACTCTTTTACATGGTCAGCAAGTAGGGAGGAGGGATCTGCGACTGTAAGATATTCCGGATAAAGCATTTTTGGATCTGCACGAGGTGGTTGCCGCGGTGGCCAAAACACTGGATGAACTGCTCCAATTGGCTCGGGCATTGCCAAAAGATTAACCAGCGTAAAAGACTTACAATGTCTCGCCCAACTCTGAATGACATAAGCAAAGCCTGAAAGTGAAAAGACCATTACGGACGGCACTCGTGCCGCGAGTAGTTCCAGTGAAACTGAACCACTCACACAAAGAGCAACCGTCGCCTGAGGAATTATTTCACTTGTTTTGCCTGCTTCGACAACCAGTTGTTTTGGATAACATCCTTTCAAGGGACCATTCATTTGCTCCCTGATGTACTTTTCATGCCGCTGATGAAGAGCGGCAATAACAAACTTTACCTGCGGGACTTCCTCGTCGACTTCTTTCGCCGCCAATAGAAGACTCTTTAGATTTGCTTCTATTTCCTGCCCACGGGAACCAGGCAATAGTAACACCAAAGGATTTTCTCCTATCTGCTTTGCTCTTTTGTCAGGAGTGTGCCGAACATCAAAAAAAGGATGGCCGACATATGTACTCGAAACTCCATGTGATACAAACCATTCGTGTTCAAAAGGTAGTGCTGATAAAACATGATCAATAAGTCGACGCATTTTATGAATTCGCCAACTTGCCCACGCCCAAATCTGAGGTGGACAATAAAAAATAACGGGGATGCCGTGACGTTTTGCACGCCACGCTAACCACCAATGGAAACCAGGAAAGTCGACAAGAACGCAAACGTCTGGTCGTTCATCAAGAAAGTTTCTCTCCGCTCTACGCGCTAAATCTACGAAACAATGTACTTTGGCTAATACTCGAAAAAACCACATCACTGCCAGGTGTGTCATATCAGCAAGAAGCTCGCAGCCTGCACTCTCCATCTTTGGCCCACCAAGCCCGACACACACAGCCTCAGGACACTGTTCCTTGATCGATTTACAAAGTAGTGCTGCATGATGATCACCAGAGGGTTCACCAGCAGAAAGAAAAACTCGCATAGAAATATCTTGTAGTAGATTTGTCGAAGTCGAATCAGGAGTATTTCAGGTAACACGATCACGTTACAGATCAATTTTTTGATTTCTAGATATTTAAACGGCTTTTCCTTGGTTCCGGGAGCCCAACGGCAGTCAGTGTGCCAAAGGCAATGGAGACCGCACCAGCAATAAAAAACGGGACACCTCCGAGTACATCGATGCCCCATCCAACGAAAGGAGAGAGGATAAATGGAATTGCCAATGCACCTCCTACAAGGCTGACATATCGCGGCTGGAGCGCGACTGTTGGAGCAAGTTCAAGTGCATAGTTACTAATGATACGCAGCATGATGGGGTTTAATCCGAGTGGCACGTACGCCAACCAAAACAACTGGATACCACTCGGCAGTGAACACATTGACAGGCCAGCTACAAAAAGTGGTGTTCCTGCACAGCAGCCAAGCAGTCCAATAAGAACAACACGATTCCCCCGGTGATCAGCAAGTGGTCCAACCACGAGACTTGCAAGACCTGTTGCGATATTTTGTACGATAATCCATGTCAGCAATGAATGACTGGCAACTCCAAACCGTTCGCGTGCAAAAGCTTGATAATGTGGAAAAAGAATTATGGCTGCCGAGAATGATGCTGCCACTATTGAAAGTCGAACAAGCGCACTGTCATCAGAAAACAACTTCCAAAATGAATGCTGACGAACAGAGACTGCCGTCTTATTACATTCCTCTGCCAAGACATTTTCTGGCTCTTTAAAAAAGACCGGAATTGTAGCGGCTAAAAAAAAGAAGAAGCTTGTTGCCGCGAAAATTTTCACAAATCCATGAGGGTCTTGGAGCCACGGCCCAAGTGCAAAAAGTGCCGCAATGATTGCAAACACACTGCCACTTGTCACACTTAAAACTAAAACTCGTCCCCGACGTCCAGCAGTTATCAGCCGACCTTGCAATGTTGCAACAAGGAGCTGATTACAACCATTAATTGCTGAAAAGACACCGTATACGCAGAGAAACGTGATCGCGAGAAAGACAGGTTGGTTTGTTGCGAGACGAGACCACGCTACTGACAAGACAGCAAAACAAAGAGCCAATCCTGTTGTTGTTCCAGCTATAAGCAACCGGATAGATTTTGTTCGTGAAACAAATGGAGCTACAAACAATGGAAACAGGCTTGTTCCAATGCGATTCAGCACTGGAAGAAAACCTCGCAACAAACCAGAGGGAACACATGTATCCAGAACGACCGGCATAATGACGGTCTCTGTTTTAAAAATCCAACCTATACGAGCTACTACCTGATACGTCACAAGGCAGGCAATGTTCCGGGGTTCATGAGCAACCACTCCAGAATGATATTGGCTCTTTTTGCCATGCTTTATCTGGTTTTTTTCGGATGAAATCATCTTATTTTCAAAGAGGAGCAACCGCATAAAAAGTGGTTACACTAGAGGCTTTCAGGAATCATGCCTTTCTATTCTAACTCTTATGAGAGTTTTGCTCCCAAACCTCCTTGCTTTATGTCTGAAATAGGTCATTACATCATGGGTTCACAAAAACATGTACTTTTTTTGACGACACGTCGTATCCTGTCGTCTCTACTGACATTTTTTTTATTTTGTTGGCCTACCGGATTTGTTCATGCAGATCACTTCGTTTGGTTTGGCACCTATACGGGTAAACCGCCTCGCGGGAATGGAATTTATGTTTCTAGGTATGATGAAATAACTGGTGAAATAAGCCAACCAAAGCTGGCAGCCAAAGTAAAAAACCCATCATTTCTAGCTGTGCACCCTACGCTTCCCATTGTCTATGCTGTCTCAGAAATTGCAGACTTAAATGGCAAACCAACTGGCGGCATTATCAGCTTCAACGTTGACATGCATAGCGGCCAACTTACGCAGCAAAGCGATCAACCATCACTGGGAAAAGGACCTTGTCATCTTTCACTTGACGCAACAGGCAAGTCCCTCCTCGCGGCAAATTATGGGAGTGGTAGCGTTATTTGCTTAGGGATCGCTAATGACGGAAGCCTTCTATCGCCAGTGGCCACAAAACAAGATAAGCCTGGTGGATTCATTCAACACGTCGGCAAGGGCCCCAACAAAAGTCGTCAACAAAGTCCACACGGACACAGCATGAACGCTACTTCATCTGGCAAATTTGCCATTAGCTGTGACCTTGGTGCCGATAGAGTATTTGTTCATAACCTCAATGTATCAACTGCTGTGATAACACCTCACAATTCTGTTTCAACGCAACCCGGAGGCGGACCAAGACACTTCGCACTTCATCCTCGACTTCCTTTTGGCTACGCGAATAATGAACTTGATATGACAGTCACTGCTTTTCGCTTTGATGCCGCAGAGGGGAGACTCCAAAAGATACACTCCGTCAGTACTATTCCAGATTCGATACAAGAACGCACAGGATTTTCTACTGCTGAAATCGCCATTCACCCATCTGGCAAGTTTCTTTACGTATCGAATCGTGGCCATGATTCCATTGCCCTGTTTGGAATCAATGAGCAAAGTGGGAAACTCTCGCTGAAAAGTGTTGAGCCAACTCGCTGCCAAACTCCTCGTCACTTTGTCATTGCCCCTGGCGGAAAACGACTTTATGCAGCAGGACAAGCATCCGGAACCATCACAGCCTTCACTATTGATTCTAAAACAGGCAAACTATCCTTCAACAAACAGATTCTCAAAGTTCCAAAACCTGTTTGTATCGTTTTCTCCCGCCCTATTTCGTCCACACCGAAAAAACCATGAACATCTGCTTACTAAAATCAAAAATTCATCGAGCTGCTGTGACCGGTGCATCCGTCGATTATGAGGGAAGCCTTACAATTGATAAGGTTTTAGCGGAGCGAGTCGGACTGAAGGCCTACGAAAAAATATTGGTTGGAAACCTAGCGAATGGTGAACGGTTTGAGACTTATTGTATTTACGGCGCTTCCGGAAGCGGCGTGATTGAGCTCAATGGTGCAACAGCGCACCTTGGCAAAATCGGTGATCGACTCACCATCATGTCGTATGGCTATTACTCTTCTGTGGAGGCCGTTGAGGCAAAGCCAGCTGTGCTTCTACTCGATGAAACAAATACCATTGTTCGTGAAAGTGGCACTGCTCATTGCTGAGTAATTCGTATGCTGCAAAGAGTCATTGAAAACTTACCTAGGAGCCTCCTGCTTGCTGAGAAGAAGTTCGAGATAACTTGCCGACTCAGGATTTTTCAACCCAAGTTCCCGGGCCAATGACTCGACACAATCCCGTGCCAGTGGCACTTCACCTTCTCCGGCGATGATTTCAAATTCAGCAAAACATCCAAGGTCAGCAACTGTATCAATCGCTACCTCCACGTCACTTCCATGCCAATGAACTCGTCCAGGAATTCGTGTCTTAACGACCTCAAAAACCTGATGAAAGCCAAGTGACTCGAGTAATTCTGTCCACGCTGCAACGGTCGTCTGTCCTGTTGGTCCTTGCGGCATAACCCCTAATTCAATTTCCTGCCGAACTTTTGTGGATGTATCAACTCGCGGACCTTTCCAAGTTACTTCAACCTCATCACCTACTTGCCGAAGCCGTAAAGCCTCGTCTGTTTGAGCGAAATTACGTATTGGATGGGCGAAATAACGATCAATTTGCTCCATGCTATCTCGGAAACAAACTGCCATATTTTCCAGTCGCTTCACGACGCTTTCGTCATCTTTCAAATCAAATTTGAGTTCAACTTCGTACACTCGTAAGATCCTTTGATTACTTTACCTCTAACCAGTCTACACATTCACCACCCACAATGAATCTCATGGCGATTACACAACCCCAACGAATTCTTTTTATCCTTTCTTTTTTCGTAATTATTGGGTGTGAACCGACCCGCAATCAACAAACTCAGAAACATATCGGAAAAATTGTTCCAGAAGTCTCGCTTGTTCCACTGAACACCAGTGACACAGCACTCATGCTTGCCGGAAAAATTACACTCCTTAATTTCTGGGGCACCTGGTGCCCTCCTTGCCGGCAAGAATTACCTGGACTTGCACGGCTTGCATCACGATTATCAGGTGAATCACGGTTTCAACTTATTGCCGTTTCGTGTGGTGGCGGAGCACGTGACGATCTTGACCAACTACGTGGTGACACAGCAGATTTTCTTACGTCCACGGGGATCAAAATCTCTCCATGGGCAGATCCATCAGGAGCAACGCGTTTAAATTTTACTGAGGCATTCGATTTCAGGGCATATCCTACGACATATTTGATTGGTCCTGACCGAAAGGTTCTTGCTATTTGGACTGGGTACTCGCCCTCCGTTGAGACACAAATCGCACAATCAGTTGCTCGTTCACTCAAGGAGTTTCCAGTGACCGATTCTCCCTAGGACCAGATAGGAGTGAACACATCCGGCGAACTTCCTCGCCGGGATCTGCTGCGTCGGCTATTGAACTAGCTACTGCAAACCGATTGAATCCTAAGCGAAGGAGCCGATCGATGTTGTCACACGTGATGCCACCAATCGCAAAGGTTGGCAAGCGTATTTCCTCTGAAACCTCACGCAGAAATGCATCGGTTGCAAAATCTTCAAATTCTTTTGTCTTTGTTGGAAAACAAGGCCCGACTCCGAGATAGTCCGCACCAGCTAACACCGCCTGCTTCGCGTCTTGCGCAGAATGTGCAGTACGGCCTATAAGAAACTCATGACCACAGACCTTACGAGCCAGTGGGACCGGCAAATCTGATTCTCCAAGATGAACACCATCCGCACCCGCCGCTACGGCCACATCTACTCGGTCATTGACAACAACAATACACTTTTCCTCCATCGTCGACATGGCATGCTCTCTGGCTTGTTCCAAAGTGATTTGCGTCCGATGACAGAGCCGTGCGGTTTCAGCTTTTTTATCACGCAACTGGATCATTCGTACACCGGCAACCAGAAGTTGTTTCACAAGACTTTGGAATTCGACTTCTGACTGGTCAAGGCTGAGCAGGACACACAAATTTATATTCTTCAAATTTTCATGACTTTCGATGTTTGCTACACCCATGCGTTCAAGGGCATATATCCGGTATCGCAGGCGTTCAAATATTGGAGTAACGGCAGGTGCTACGAGCCGACTACATTCTTCGAGGCTGCGGATTGATTGACTTGCCCGGGCAGCGTTTGCAGCGAAGACGTGCTTGATTTCAGTCCGGAGTGGTGTCTTCTCAACCTTGTTATGAACTCCAACATCGCCGACGACGTCACGGAGCCGTATTCGTGCCTGGAGGTCGTCTCTTGCAAGAGCAACTGCAAGTTCATGCCGGATCGTCTTTGCTTCTTGTGAAAGAAAAGCATCGTTTAAACAAAAACGAAAAATGTCTTCTAGCACGCGGACTGCCTCGGCACTGCGATTCGCCGAGGCATCGAGTGTTCTCCAAATACCCACTACTG
>JABHNP010000092.1 GCA_018694455.1 Planctomycetaceae bacterium
ATTACGAGCCCAATTGTTCCATGTAGGTGCAGCTGTGGAGAGGAATGTAACTCCCATGCCCTTGCCAAATGGCTTCTCGACAGCAAGGAAATTCTTATTCCTTAAGGAAAGAAGACGACGGAGGCCGCTGTCAGCGGAGGGCTGGTACGTGCGTTCAACTGCCATGTAGCGATCGATATTCACAGCGTCGAGAAAAGGGTTTCGTCGGCCGCTCAAAATAGCAACAACGGGATGGTCTTCAGCGGTAATGTCAGGTGCGTTTGGGTTCTGCTGGTCCTTGAGAAGGTCCACAGCACCAGCGAGTGGAACAGGGAATAGTCCTTGCCCGTCGCGAAACATCGATCCATTGATTGCTCGATAATCTGTGTTTGGTCCTACGAAAAAAACGACTCCGCCACCATTCTGTGCGTAGTCTTCAAGTGGTCTTATTGCTGCTGCATCGAGGCGCGGCACGTCGAGTAGCCACACAGAATCAAATGAATTGAGGTCCAGTGTCGTAAGAGCTCTTGGCGGTTCGACGCGCGGCCGTAGTCCTGTTGCTGCACTGGTGCCAGGATTGAGTGCCGTTGTGAGGTAAAACGAATCGTCGTCAAGGCTGTTCCGATTACTGGTTGTTGTGATTACAAGAACTTCAGCTTCTTCTACTACCTTTACGGTAGCGGTTCGGTCGTTATCAAGAGATAGCCGGTCAGCTGGCAATTGAACTTGGACCGTGTGCCTGCCGGTATTCTGAAATCGAGATTCGAATTGTATTGTAGCAATATCACCGGGTGGAATCGGATCTATTTGCACGCCAGGCCGATCGAGAAGGTCTTCTTGAATAGCAAGTGACACTTGTTGCGAGGGTGATGACGAGTAATTACGAACAGTGACTTCCCATGGAAGCAGGACATTGGCGACAGGAGTACCACCAATCATTTCGATGCGTTCGACCACCAGATTTGGTCTCGAAGTGGTGGGCAGAATGTTTACGTCAGATTCGGCTGTGGCCGTGTCGACGATGTGGATTTCAATACCTTGGTCTGCAAGGGGCTTCAGTGCCTCGGCAATGTCCGTAGATATAGTCCAGTCATTTTTCCTCAGGTCAGTGAGTAGCCAGAGGACGCCAGATCCGTCATCGCCTGAAAAGAGTGGTGTGATATTACGAATTGCGGGGGCGATTTGTGTTGTGTTAGCTGAGGGCTGAAGCTTTTTGACACTGACGCGTGCTGAGTCGACGTTTTTCGGAGTGATGATTTCTGTGTAGATGTCGAATCGGTTTCCTTCGGGCTCTTTTTCGGAAGAGTTGCTCGAATTCTTGTCCTTTGATTGTGTCAGTTTCGAAATGCGTCCAAGTGAGAAGTCCTGTTGTCCTGATGTCGATACAAGTTCTTCAAGTAATCGTTCGATCATCGTGCATCCACGGCTCATCGCGGTTGTTGGAGGCGCATCAGGTGAGACTTCGGTTCTGAGCACCTCACCCATTGAGTAGCTGTCGTCAAGAAGCACGACGTGCCTGGTTCGGCTGCTACCAAGTATGCTGCCCACATTTGTCACCCAGCGAGGTTGTGCGAAGAGCAGGACAAGACCCACGATCGCTAAAACTCGGAGCAATAAGAGCAGAAGTTGCCTTAAAAGAATCCGTGTGCGGTATTTTCGTTGGCTTGCAAGCAGGAACTCCATGGCCGGCCAGCGAACAATTCGATGCCGCAGCAGATTTATGAGATGTATGACGATAGGTACTGCAGCTAACGGCAGTCCCCACCACAGTAGCGTTATGAAGTCAAATGAAGGCATCGTTATGACTTTTGCTCACTGTGGGAATTCGATGTATACATAAAATGTGGTCTACGATCGGCCACGTGTCTTTGATCGTCGGGATAGAAATTTGACAAGAGTTTTGTCGACAGCCTGGCTTGTTCTCACAAGCTGATAGTCACATTGAGAGGCAGCGGATCGATGACGCACCTCTCCGAGGAATTGCTCCATTGCTTGAAGGTAACCATCTCGTAAAGCACGAGGGTTACAGCTAATCTCACCACCCAGTTCGAGTCCTTCAAATCGTGTGGGGCCATCAAAAGGAAAGTCAAGTTCATCATCGTCTAGTATGTGACATATCGCAACATCATGGCCTCTTTGTCTCAAAACTTGGAGGCCCTTATAGAGTGCGTCTCTTTCGCCGAATAAGTCTGAAAAAATGATTACGAGACCTCGCCGTGGCAGGTTCTCGGCAAGGTTGCGAAGAACGGCATGAAAATCAGAGCAATGTTTCTGACGAGGTCTTTCCAGTTCAGCGATAAGGCTACTAAGGTGTGATCTATTTGTGCGAGCCGGCACACTGGTTCGAACCTGTTCGTCAAAGACCGAAGCACCAACGGCATCTCCTTGAGAAAGCCCAAGCCATGCGAGACTCGTCGCAAGAGTGGCGGCGTAGTCGTACTTTGTCAGTCCCTTGGTCTGGTCAAAACGAGGTGGGATATAGTCCATGCTGGCAGACCCATCAACGAGAAGAAAGAGCCGAAGGTTTGTCTCATTTTCGTATTCCTTGACGTAGAATCTGTCTTGCCGTCCCCAGACCTTCCAGTCAACGCGTCTAAGATCATCCCCACGGGTGTATTCACGATGTTGCAGAAACTCGACAGAGTTTCCCTTGTACGGGCTTTTGTGCATGCCCGTAAGAACACCTTCTACAACCGCTCGAGCTCGTAGGTCGAGTCGTCCGATACGAGCGAGTACCTCAGGAGGCAAATATTGTCTGGAAGCGGGGGTCACGCGTCAGTTCATCCTCGTGGGCGGGGGTTGTCTCAATGAGTTTTTCAATAATGGAGTCCGCCGACACACCCTCACTTTCTGCAGCAAAGCCGACAACAATTCGGTGTCGGAGTACCGGGGCGGCGAGGGACTGAACATCCTCAATTGTTACGTGTGGTCTCCCTTGGAGGAGGGCTCTGGCTTTGCAGCCCAAGATCAGGTTTTGAACAGCGCGTGGACCAGCACCCCAAGCAAGTTGATCAGAAACGAAATCGGGAACACCCTCAGCACCAACACGTGTTTGCCGAACGATCGCGAGTGCATAGCGAGCAATATGGTCACTCAGGGGAACTTCACGAACACTTTTTTGGAGTGCGATAATTTCCTGTGCCGTGAGTACGGGTTCAACTTCCGTAGAGTGGTTTCCTGTTGTTCGCTGAGCAATCTCGAACTCTTCAGAAAAAGATGGGTACTGGACAAAAACTTTGAACATAAAACGATCTTGCTGTGCTTCAGGCAGTGGGTACGTGCCTTCTTGCTCAATAGGGTTTTGTGTTGCAAGAACGAAAAACGGGTCGGTGAGTTTGTGTTGCGTACGTCCGACGCTTACCTGGCGTTCTTGCATAGCTTCGAGCAAGGCAGATTGAGTTTTTGGTGGAGTTCTGTTTATCTCGTCAGCAAGAATCACGTTTGCGAACAAGGGGCCTTCAAGAAAGCGTAGGTTTCGGCTTCCACTACTTCGATCTTCTTCAAGAACCTCGGTGCCAATGATGTCTGCTGGCATAAGGTCGGGAGTGAATTGGATTCTACTAAAAGCCAAGTCAAGAGTTTTTGCAAGGGTGCTAATAAGCAAAGTTTTCGCAAGCCCAGGAACACCCTCAAGTAAACAGTGCCCTTGAGAAAAAAGACAGATAAGCAATTCATCAATGACGTGTTGTTGGCCAACAATGACCCGGGAAAGCTGTTCAACAATCTTTTCGTGAGCATTGTGTAGCCGGTCAGTAGTTGGTGGAAGTTGGGGTTCGGACGGCATTCACGACTCCAGAGACATTTTCGAGGGTTTGCATTGCGTTAGATAAAAACAAACGAACATTCAAATGATACTCCCTAACGGCTGGTGGAACCAACTGCCTGTTCATGACGTACGTCCCGGCAGTGTAAGATGCTCACCAAAGCCCCCTAACGCTGGTAGATCGGAAGCATCCCGGCATTCAGCTGGAGAATCGTAAGGTTTGTAGAAGTTGTATAAACAGGTCCAATATAGCCCTGCTGCCAAAATACTCCTGCGCGATCTTTTGTCGCCTCTGCAATTAATCGCTTTTCGATTTGACGTCGATAGTCAGACCACTTTTGGCCACCTTCTCGATACATTACTTGAGAATAGTAGTAGTGGGCGTAGTGCCAATGACCAAACCCAGCGTTTGCAATGTTGCCGAGATGCTTCTCTGCATAGGTCAGCATTCGAGGAACATGTGTGTCATCATACTCACCAGCATTAAATAGGCATGCAATAGCTGCAGCCGAAATTGCTGGGCGTCCTCCGCCTCCTTTCGAACTGTATTGAACACCACCGTCTGGCATTGTGCACTTATGGATGTATGCAATAGCCCGATCGATTGTCTCTCGGGGAACCGAAATGCCTGCATTACGACAACCTCGAAGCCCCTGTACCTGTGTGATTGTTGTTGATCCCTCATCGAAATCATTCCCGTCCTTTGCGCTCACGTACCCCCAGCCCCCATCCTTTGTTTGTGCTCGTCCCGAGAATTCTACGGCGCTCTCAAGCACTTTGATGACTTCGTTTCGTCGAGCAAGGTCTTCTTCTTCACCAAGAACTTGTGACAAAAAGAGCATTGAAAATCCATGGCCGTATGTGTAGCGGTCATCTGTTTTGGGATCACCGATGAGGCCATTTGGTCGGGATCGACTCACGAGGTAATCAACCGCCTGTGCTATCGAGTCAGCATGTTTGCCTTGAGTTGGGGTAGAGCCTTCAAGAAGCAGAGCTGTTCCCGCAAGTGCTGTCATCGCAGTTGGATACCGTCCTTCGTTGGCCGTCCAGTTGCCACGTCTTGACTGATTTGCTGCGAGCCAGTCGAGACCGCCTTCTACAGCCTCCTGTACGTCGATCGAGGCTGCGCGAGTGGTATCAAGGTGCTGGCTCGATGATTGAACGACAGCAATGAGAAGAAACGATGTCAGTGTTGACAATACCGTTTTTCGGTCGATTCCTGCTCTCGCATACCAAATGTTTTTGTTCATTTTTTGAGTTTCTCGCGACTGCATGAAAAAAGGATTTGGGCGGCACCGCTACAAGTGCTTTGATACCAGGAAATTTATTGGCCAATGATTGCTCTTTCAATCCAATATTTCAGTTCACTGAGGACGTCTGTGTAGACAAGAGGTTCCTGCTCAGCACGGAAGGGTTCCGTGTCGTCACCGGATAGCCCAGTGAAGTGCAATGTGATTTTTGGAACATTTCCGCCCATTTGTCGTCGGCTGACTATTCTCATTTCGACAGACGAACTCACGGCATCGCCAATAATGTTCAAGTCAGCTGTGTTTTCAGTCTGAGGCGCCTCAAGTTGTATTTTGTCGTCGAGGTAGAGCATTGCACCAGTTCGTTTGTCGATGCAGAGAATGCTTAAACGGTAGCGGCCCCTTCCCTGCCCTACTGATGTGTTTGCCATGCGTAACCGGCGACCAAATATGAGTGTTGGTAGGCCAGTCGGCTGAGGACTTTGAATGATGTGCCGCTGGACAGTAACCGGCCGCGACCACATCATGTCGCCAGTGAGTTTACTCAGTGACCAGACAGTTGAGGATTCAGCTCTCTCTAGCCCTGGCCCGGCACCGAACCGCTCTACCGCATCAATTCCGCGAAAGCGTTTTTCATCACCCATGGTTGTGTTTCGGCTTGCGAACAATATGTAGCGGTCTTGCCAAGAGAGGCATCGAAGCTCCCGAAACCTTGTGGGCATTTCTTCGAGTGTTGTTGCAAACTTTGTTTGCCCACTCGCAACATCGATTGCGGTTAACTGGCCATCTGGTGTTATCGCTAAAAATATATTGCCCTCGGTAATAACCCCACGTGTCGTCGCTGGGCATTCGCAAATTGTACGGTGGCTTTTGTCGATAATGTCAACAACGGCGAGTTGTAGTTTTTTTTCTTTATCAGACTTCGCTGGCTGCACGACAAGAAGGTTTCTTCCGGCGATAGCGAGTCTGTTCTCTCGGGCAGGAAGGTCATGGCACGCAATTTTGTGGCCATCTGTCATCGACAGGATCTGCGATTTTTTGCCATCTCGGGAGGTTATGCAGAGCACTTCATTATCACCAAATAGTTCTGCTCGTGGAGGAATGTTGCGCCGTCTCCAGAGGACGTTGCCGGTTCGGATGTCACATACCTCAAGAGACTTTCCAGAAATTATCGGGACGCCTGTTTGATGCGGACGTCCGATACGAAACGAGGGTATTCTCTGGATTTGATGGTTGCTCAATTCGACCGCAACTTTTGACTGCAGCGGTAATGGGCCAAGAGGTCGCAGAAGTCGTTCCGTAGCGCCTGTAGGAGTCTGGGTTACAAGGGGTTGTCGTGGTTGAACCAGGCGGTCATCTGTTTTCGCCCAGAGCAGGCGATGTTCACCATCGGCCGGTTCACAAACCTCAAAAGCGGTAAGAGAGTGGCTGTTTTGAAGGAGCAGGATGTGATCAATGAGGAATGCTGACGTTGATCGCAGCCGAAAATAGCTTGTGAGGTGTGGGTGCTTTGCTCCCTCAATTTCAATCGAGATAGCATCGCCGATTGGTGTGCCGAATTGGTTACGAAGAATAATGCTTCTGCCCGTATGCTCAAGTGTTGCACCGGGGAATCCAGAATTTTCGTCATGGACTATTTTGATTTGTGTTGATCTGCTGAGAATATCCGCTGCTGCAGATGCTTCTTGGCTTTGCGTGACTTCCACTTTTCCGATTGGCCATGTGTCGCGTACAAAGTTGCCTGGAGAGCTAATTTGCTCCAGAGGGTTTTGTGCCAATTGCGAGCGACTGATATCGTTCGCTGTAAGCAGTTGAAGCTGAAGGAGAATATCCTGTCTTGCAATGCCCGTTAGCCCAATAAGTTCTGTACGCAAGGTCTCCTTGAGAATGCTGGTGGCCTTGTCTTTCAGGGGACGGTTGCCGAATCTGTTTATAAAAGTTTCTAAAGCAACGCGACGTGTTTCGAGGTCAGGAATTCTTTCTGCCTTGGTGAGAGCAACTTTTTCTTCTTGATCAATTTTTCGCCGTAGTGTTTTTGGTGTTGATCCGTCAGCAGTAATTTTCTGGGATTGGAGGATTTGCTTGAGTCTTCTTTGGAACCAACGGCTCGATTCAATCCAAAGCGAAGAGTCCTCACGATCGTGAATTAAGTTTTCATTTTCTGATAGTTCTAGGCTCGCTACTTGAAGGTAGTTTTCGCATACCTCCCAAGCTTTGATCGGCTTGCGTGCTTCGAGAAATCCGTCTATGGCGAGCCTGCGGATGCTCGCCGCCATTTGTTGTGACGGTGCTAGCTCGACGCCTTCCGGCCACGAGGCACCAGCACCAGCAAAATCATTTTTTAGCGCAAATTCAATCGCTTGGCTGACCGTGATAGCAGAAGGTTTCGGGCCTGCGGGTCCATGTACTCGCCGAATATCCTTCAAGCCCTCGGCTGTATTTCCTTTGGATAGTTTCAGCTCTCCTCGCCAATGGAGAGCCCATGGATCAGTCGAATCTTTCTGGAACGCTGTTTCAATGTTCCGCTCGAGATCAGCGGTCTGGTGGTACACGTCAAGGAATTCGAGTCCTTGGGATATGACTTCACCACGGTATGAGACAAGGTTGCCGGGAAGTGCAGACCCTCGCCCGAGAGAAGTTGCGACGAGCGTGCCATTTGAAAGGTCGATTTCAGCGACAGCAGGTGCGTTTGTTGGGACATAGAGACGCTTGTTGGAGAGAATGCCTCGGCCACAAATTATTTCATCATTGAGCCCGACGGCTCGCTTCCAGATTATTTTTCCATCATCAAGTGAAATGGCTGCAACTTCTTTTTGTCCGAGCACGATAACCGTACGGTCGACAATGCCAGCAACATTTACGAAATCAGTACGTGGCGATTGCCAGAGGGCTTCACCGGTCCGGATGTTCACGCAATGTAAAAATTCTGAGCCAGCTGGTGTGAGAATTACTTTGTTTCCAGAAATAGTTGGTAGTGCATCAAGCCATTTGCCCCCTCTGGTGTTACTTTCTCCTGCGGCCTTGATTTGTAATCCAGCTATACCACCTGCAAAACCAGGCATTCTCAGTTGGATGCCGTTTGCGAGTCTTCGAACGTCGTCTGGTTTTGGAACATTGAATCGGTACGCCCAGCGAAGTGTGCGAGCGGCTAGATCAACGGCAATTGCTGCGCCAGCGCCGGTTGGGCAGACAAGAGTACCTTCAGCAAAGGCAGGTGAAAGCCCGAGTTGTTTCCGATCATTTCGGTTATTAATGTCATATTCGACGTCAATCTCGGCTAGCGGTTGTGACCATAGTGTGTCGCCGGTGCCAGATGACAGTACGTCAAGCCGTATTTGCTGTCGTTCTTCAACCAGAACATAAAGCTCATTGCCAAGCGGCAATGGGCTTCCGAGGAACCAGCGAGACTCTGGGCTTTCATTTTCTCGTGGGAGTTGCCAGCGGAGTTGTCCTTCTTGAGTTATGTCATAAGCAACGAGTCGGTTGTTGTTTTCGACATCGCGTGAACGTCCAGTTTGCCGAGAACGTTCTCGAGAGGTTTGTAGCACGTCTTGCTCAACAACAAACACAAGTTCTCCGTCACTTGAAAGCGTTGAAGAAGTCGAGTCACAGAAAAGCCCGTCGAGTGGGTGCGTGCCTCGTTCTTCGAACTCGTTCGGACCGCTGTCAGTAATTGCTGAATTCGCTAATCGCCCTTCTATCCACATTCTTTTTCCGGACTCAAAATTAATTGCCATGACACCGGCTCGTGATTGAACAAGGAGTGAATTGCCAACGGCGAGTGGTGTGCCTGCAGGGAGGATAGGGAGTCCTTGTTCAGTAAGTAATTCACTTCTTTGCTTAAGGAGACGCTGCTCCTGCGGATGCAGTGTGAGAGGCACCCTGAAACGAGGGACCAAAAGTGGTCGATCGCTTGGCCGTATTGGATTTCGGTCGGGTCTTCCTCGACTCATTCTCCAGTTTTCTGATGCGAGAGTTATTTCGGCATCTGGTCCAGATGTAGATCCGATCAATTTTGCAATAAGGAGTTGGTCACGCAGAAGGTCTTGTGCGGGCAGGAGTTCGCCACCGAGTCGTGCCGAACCTTTGATGTCTTTGAGGAGTTGTTGGGCCTTCGTTTTTTTGTGTGGATCGATTGCAATCGCTGCTGCTGCCTGCATGAGTTTAAATGTTGGAAGCAATGTGTCAGGAAGGTTTGTCATCGGGCTGGTAGCGATGCGTTCCAGCCATGCCTCTGCCGCGAGCGGCTGACCTGATTCAAGGAGCCTTGCCGCAGTAAGAATTGCGGAACGATGCCCGGCTTCAGTGTGAAACCATCGCCTTGCAACGGCAATGATTGCTTCGTTGTTATTCTCACTCAGAGCTGTTCGGAGTGCGCGATCTGCACGTGTCCTGAATTGAAGCTGATATGCCTTGCTTCCTGCTTCGGGAAGCTTACCAATAAGCTCTGTGACCAGCGTTTTCATACTACGACGAGTCTGTTCACTTCCGCTATCACCCTCGAGGAAAACATCTTGTTCGGCGGTCAACATTTCATCAAGAAGTGCTGTCGCATCTGCCATTCGGCCTCCAGCAATGAGTCGTTGAGCTTGGTCAAATTGGCGTTCACGAAGTCGTTCACTTGGCAGATACACGCCGTTGCTTACAACAAGTTCTTCGGGAACTGCTTCAGAAGAATCATCAGCCCGTACGAGCGGAAAAAATGCGTTCCGAAGAGAGTGGGTAATATGTGGAATACGGATTCCAAGAACGAGGAGCCCACACAAAGCAAACGTAGCAATGCAGCAGAGGCGTGCAGAAATGCGTGGTCGACGCCGAGCGGTTTCAGTTTTTTTTTGTGAAGTCACGATGATTCCATCTACGTCTTTCATAAACTCGCTTCGCAACTGGGCCGTCTACACGTGGAGTCGACATGGTGCATCTTCATTATTGCAGCAGAGGCCTGTTTGTGTCTGTTTTCTGAACATGCTGGAGTTCTCCCTTAAAATGCGATGAGGGTTTCCAATGCCGAGGTGTGCCGGCAAATCGCCCCTTTAACGAGGGGTTTTTTGTTGGTAAGTACCCAAAAAATAGTTGTTTTTTGGGTAATTATATAAAAAAACACTGTTTTCCCTTGCATTTTTACGGGTAATGCCTCTAATCGACGCCGCAAGCGGCCGTTTTCGGTCGAGCACCGAAATGCGGTCGGGGTTATTTGCCGCACAAAACTTTTCTCGTACGGGAGGCACGAACGATAATGGCGAAAAAGACTGGAAGTAAGCCAATGACAAAGACTGAGATCATGCGTGCGATCTCAGAAACCACAGGTTTGCCGAAGAAAGACGTCGTTGCAGTCGTCGAGTCGTTAACTGAAGAAATCGGTAACGCACTTCGCAAAGCCGGAATCGGTGTGTTCTCGATTCCTGGTTTGGTCAAGATTGAACGTCGCGCAGTTCCAGCACGTCCTGCACAAAAGAACGTGAAGAATCCTTTCACTGGTGAACTGCAGGATCGTCCTGCAAAGCCAGCGAGCGTAAAGGTTCGCGTTCGTGCTCTGAAGAACTTGAAGGCAATGGTCGAAGTTTAGTCAGAATGACGACCACGAGTCGTCGACGAAGCATTTGTAAAGAAACGGGTGGCACATTTTTGTGGCACCCGTTTTTTTGTAATGCCAGGACTGTTGGCCACATAAAAAACGGCAGAGGACAAATCTACGCATCACACGGCCCTGACAACAAAAGTTATCTGAAGAGGAGAGTATGCGATGAATCTTTTTCAAGAAGTTCTTTCTCAAGGAGTACTTTTCCTTGTTTGTGTGTGCCTCTGCCATGAGGTTGGGAAAGCCGAACAGCCAAATATCATCGTGATTCTTACCGATGATCAAGGATGGGGAGACTTAAGCCTCAACGGGAACATGTCCATCGAGACACCGCATATCGATCAACTAGCGACTGATGGGGCACGTTTTCAGCACTTCTACGTCAGCCCAGTCTGTTCTCCGACGCGTGCAGAGTTTTTAACTGGAAGGCATCACGTTCGCTGTGGCGTGTACTCCACTTCCGAGGGTGGTGAACGTGTGAATGCAGATGAGACAATGATCGGTGATGTTTTCAGGAAAGCAGGTTACCGAACTGGAGCTTTTGGCAAGTGGCATAGTGGGATGCAGCATCCGTATCATCCCAATGCACGAGGGTTCGATGAGTTTTACGGCTTTTGTTCAGGCCACTGGGGCAACTACTTTAGTCCAATGCTTGAGCACAACGGGCAGCCTGTTCAAGGCGAAGGGTTCATCATCGATGATCTCACGAATCGTGCCATCGACTTTATTGAAGGTGATCACAAGAGCCCATTTTTTGTCTACCTTCCATATAACACACCGCATTCACCGATGCAGGTCCCGGATAGGTGGTGGAATAAATTTAAAAACAAAGAACTCACTCAACAACACTTGAAAAAGAAAAGTGAGAAAATTGACCACACGCGAGCCGCGCTCGCTATGTGTGAAAATATCGATTGGAATGTAGGCCGACTTCGTTCCAAGCTCAAAGAGCTCAACTTAGAAAAAGATACCATTGTTGTGTACTTCAGTGACAACGGTCCGAATGGTTCCCGGTGGAATGGTGGCTTGCGTGGCCGTAAGGGATCGACGGACGAAGGGGGTGTGAGGTCTCCGCTGCTTATGTGTTGGCCCGGGGTTATTGAGGGAGGAACGGTTGTAACGCAGATTTGCTCAGCCATGGACCTTATGCCAACTCTTGCAGAGTTGGCTGGCGTTAAAGTTGTCACTGCAAAGCCGATAGATGGCCTTAGTATTGTGCCACTCTTGGTCAACAAAAAAGCCTCCTGGATGGATAGGACACTCGTGCACCATTGGAAAGATAAGGTTTCTGTCAGAACGCAGCAGTTTCGTCTTGATAATGAGGGCCGGCTATATGACATGAATGGCGATGAGGGGCAGCAGGTCGAACTCAATGACGTACAGCCCGATATGACAGCTACGCTTCAAGGAAAGGCAAATGAATTTCGTCAGGAGATGCTCTCGGAGTATGGCAAGCCATTTGACAGGCGGCCGTTTGTCGTTGGGTATCAGGGTACGCGATTGACGCAGGTTCCGGCTCGTGATGGCGTTGGGCATGGCAATATCAAGAGATCAAACCGATTTCCAAATGACTCTTTTTTTGAGAATTGGACAACGGTAGACGATTTTATTTCATGGGAATGTGAGGTCGGTGCCGCTGGAACCTACCGTGCTGAAATTTTCTACACCTGCCCTAAAGAGGATGTCGGGTCCACTGTTGAGCTGGTCTTTAGGCATAGTTCTCTCACTGGAGAAATAACCGTTCCTCATAATCCACCGCTTGCAGGAATGGAAAATGACCGATTCGAACGGGCAGAGTCGTACGTTAAAGATTTTAAAAGAATGACTCTTGGTGAAATACAGCTTGAGGAAGGTGAAGGCACCTTGATGCTGCGAGCGAAGAAGATTCCCGGTGACACGGTTATGGATTTTCGCCTGTTGTTACTGACTCGTGTGGATTGAATGCCATTTAGGATCAAGTGAGTTTGTTCCAATGCAACAGGCTCAAACCGAAAGGTCGCTGCTTAAAATGAGACTGTTTATTCGTTTTCAGTTAGCTTTTTCTGCTTTCTTTTTGTCGTTGTTGGTTCCCACACAGGCGGACGCAGCTGAACGTCCAAATGTGGTCTGGATTGTAGTTGATGACATGTCCCCGAATTTCTCGTGTTATGGTGAGACAGCCATTCAGACACCACATGTGGATCGCCTGGCAGCCGAGGGCGTACGCTTCACGCGTGTGTATGCCACGTCACCCGTATGCTCAACCTTTCGGTCTGCTCTGATCACTGGGATGTATCAAACAGCAACAGGCACGCACCACCATCGCAGTGGCCGAGGAGAGCATCGTATTTCTCTGCCTACGGGTGTGAAACCAGTGCCGGAACTTTTTCAAGAGGCTGGGTATTACACGTGTATTGGGAGTGGTTTACTCGACCTTGATTACCGAAGCCAGCCGTTCACGGATCGTTCTCGCGGAAGAATAGGCAAGACCGACTACAACTTTGATTGGAAGCCTACGATGTACGATGCCAATGATTGGTCCGGACGTCGCGCAGAACAGCCTTTTTTCATGCAGGTGCAGTTGCACGGAGGGAAGCTTCGAGGGGCTTCGGCCGCAGCGTATGCCGCTTTTGGACAGCAGGTAAACAACGTAGTGGGAGAGGCTACAGATTATGGTGATGTTCTGTTGCCGCCGTACTACCCCGCGGATCGCATTCTCTTGCAAGATTGGGCGTTGTATCTTGATTCAGTCCGCGTGACGGACTATCACGTCGGGCGTGTGCTAGAACGGCTTGAAAAAGAGGGGTTGCTTGAAAATACGCTGATTGTTTTTTTCACTGACCATGGGTTAAGTCATGCCCGTGGTAAGCAGTTTTTATACGACGAAGGAACGCATGTGCCTCTTGTGATTCGTGGCCCAAACGTTCAGGCAGGGCGTGTTCGAACTGACTTGGTCGAGCATATCGATGTCGCGGCGTTGTCTCTTGCGGCAGCAGGCATCAGCGTTCCGGGCTGGATGCAGGGCCAGAATATTCTTGTCAAAGATTTTCATCCCAAGCATGCAGTTTTTGCTGCACGAGATAGGTGCGGAGAGGCAGTTGATCGAATTCGATCAGTGCGTAGTGAAAACTATCTTTATATAAAGAATTTTTTTCCAAGTCGTCCGCATCTCATGCCAAGCAATTATAAAGACAGCAAGTTGATCATTCAGCGGCTCCGAGAACTTCATGCAAATGAAGGGATCGGCAAGCTCGGAGAGAAGCTCTTGTTCTCACCGTGCCGTCCTGTGGAAGAACTTTATTTGTACCAGCAAGATAGGTGGCAGATTCACAATTTGGCTGAAAGCAGAAAGTATGCGGACGAGCTGGTTCGTCATCGCGAGTTGCTCAACGAATGGATCAGGCGGACAGAAGATCCTGGTGCCGAATCTGACGACGTCTACGTGCTGGAAACTGAAGATCAGCTCAACGATATGAAAAATGAAACAGCACGGAAAAAATATCGTACAAACGTGGAGACCTACAAGCGTTGGGCCAGAGAAGGCATATAGTGCTGCGCTGACGACTGTTTTGAAGTCGTGTCAGCAGTGTGTCGTGCTGAAAGTGGACAGAGGGAGGCTCGAACTCCCGACACACGGATTTTCAGTCCGTTGCTCTACCAACTGAGCTATCTGTCCGGATCTTCGAAAGGCGTGGAGAACCCACAATTATCCGAAGAATACCCACATTAGTAGAGTCGTTTCGCCCCGTTGTCAACGCGTGGCCTCTGCACGGGGGCTGTACGACGATGCTCATCATGGCAAGGGGTCACGTGGCCGCTCGCTCGAGGCGGTCGTGAACGGCTGCCCAGTTGGAATCCGCAGGGACTGCATCAACAACCAAGCGATCAAGTTCTCGCTGGTCAAGGGCGTGGAGTGTGGCGTAGAGGCTGCGTGCGTACGCTACAGGGTCTTCCGGCATGGGGATGACAACGAGGTTCGGCGACGCTGCAAGTGCCACCACAGCAGCAGCGTGAGCCGAGCGAGAGAGCCAGCCAACGCGGTGACCCGCTTCAAGAAGTTTTGGAATAAGCGTTACTGCATCATCGGATAGCGTGAGACGGGTGCGAGGGGCGTAATGTCGGTGCTGGCTGCCGGGGCTTCGTAGAGCCTCACCACGTCCCCTGCCCTGCTCCACACATGCTTCTTTCGATGAACGGATTTGTACACCAAGTGTTTTGGCAAGCTGCTGAGCAGATATTGGCCCTGGTCGAAGGATGGTAGGCGGGTCCACCGTGCAATCGAGGACTGTTGATTCCAACCCATGCTCACAGGGTCCACCATCAAGAATCATGCCTACTCGATGACCCAGTCCTTCAAGTACGTGGTGTGCCGTTGTCGGAGACACAGCTTCTGATCGATTTGCACTCGGAGCCGCAATGGGACACTTGGCCAGTTCAATGAGGCGGCGAGAAACAGTGAGACCGGGACATCTCAGTGCAACAGTGTGACCATTGGCAGTGACAATATCCGGCACTGATTGGGCTTTTGGAACGACTAAGGTTAATGGTCCAGGCCAGAAAGCGAGGGCGGCCCTTTCAGCAGTATCCGGCCATTGAGCAGCCAAAGAGCGAGCCATATCCATGTCTGAAACATGCACAATGAGTGGATTCGTTGCCGGGCGACCTTTTGCTTGAAAGATCTGAGCAACAGCATCAGGGTCCATTGCATTCGCGGCAAGGCCATAGACGGTTTCGGTAGGAATTGCCACAAGTTCACCTGTTGCGAGCCTCTCCGCTGCTGCAGCCAACGCTGCAGCGGTCTTTGGCTCCGGAGTCACAACACCCTCCGGCCAATCGATTGTGGCGAGTATTGGAAGGGGCGCACGTCGTACGGGAACTGGTGTCATAGCGTTGACGGTTGCAGTGAAAGGGTACTCCGAGCATGATGGCATCTTCTGCAGACTAGGCAACCCGTTTTCTGGAGCTTTTTATGACAATGTCTTCACAGTCTTCTCAGGGCTCGAAGTCCCCTGTTGTCGGTGTCATTATGGGTAGCAAATCAGATTGGAAAACGCTTGAGCGGGCAGCGGCGGTTCTGAGCGAACTTGGCGTGCCTCACGAATGTGAAATTGTGTCTGCTCATCGCACACCAGAGAAACTGACAGAATACGCTCGTAGCGCTGCTGAGAGAGGGCTGCAAGTCA
>JABHNP010000358.1 GCA_018694455.1 Planctomycetaceae bacterium
GCAAGACTCATTCGCTGTCGGGTCAACAAGCGATAGGGGCTATCCTCACCAAATCTTGCAAAAAGGCGACACGCATATTCCGGGGATATTCCTGCCGCCACGCACGCCGACTCGACAGACTGCCAATCAACACAACGCTCAATCAGTGCTGTGCGAAACCGTTCATAGGTTCTAAACGCACGATCATCAACTGCCTCTTCTGGCAACATTCGTTGATTCACCTTCGCCAGCAGCACACCAAGCAACTGTGTACACAAAGTTTTACTATGAACGGAGGCAGGAGAACCACAACGCAACATGAGGTCAAAGATTTCGCTAATCTCAGCTGGATGACTCACTCGCAAGACTGATCCGCTTGTAAAACCCATCCGGCGAAGCCGCGATCCTGCCTGCCGACCGACAAAGTCAACATAGTATTTGCGTAAGGTCTGTCTGCTGTTGGTTTCAATGCGGTGAGGAATACCCGGACCATACGCAAAGATTGTTCCTTTGTGTAATGCCAGTGAATCTTCAACACGAGCAGTGGTAGCGCACTCACCGAGCCAGACCCGTCCACTCCCCGCACAAACGAATTCAATACAAAAATACGGAAAGTCTGTCCGGTTGACAACGTAGTCCTTGCGTACTTGCTCATAACCGCCGCAGGCAACCGAAAGTGCGGGCGTTTGATCGGGTAGAAGATCAACAAAATATCTTTTCGACTTAACTACCTGCTGTGACACAAAAGCAGGAAGACTTTTTTCAGTTCTTTTTGACTTTCTTGGTATTGGCATAAGGTCAAGAATAGCTATCCGACAGTCAAGAATCACTATCCCATCATCCTTCCCCGTAAATTAGGGTAATTAAGGTTTGAGGTCTTCTCAAACCCGATGTCTCCTCAAACCCGATGGACAACCATGCGAACCCTTCCCCGTTTCTCCTTTGGCGTCGGCGACCGCTTCGGACATGAAGCCAACGCACAATTAGCTGCCTTTCAACAACTTGCCCAAGAGGGTATTGATGTTGCACCTGTGTGGAACAAATCGCATCGGGAACATGGTTTTATTGGCAGTAAGCCAGAGGATGTTCGAACTGCGGCTGCAAAAGCCATCACGGAGTCCGGGTGGACTAGCCCTTGGTATGTTGACGCCGATCATATTCGCCTTGAAACGGTTGACGGGTATCTCAGCTCAAGTGATTTTTTCACCATTGATGTTGCAGATTCAATTGGAAAACCGGCTAACGACACCGACATACAAGCTTTCATTACCGCTCACCCAGAACTTTGCAAGCCAGTCTCGATCCCAGGCATCACAAAAGTCATTCGTCTGTCTGAAGACGGTACAGCAAGCATTGTTCGAAAGTACTATGAAGCCTGCAAGGATGCATCGATAATCTACAACCATATTGCCAAATCTTGCGGTGACGATGTAGTCATTGAAGTGAGTATGGATGAGACTGATGAGCCGCAAACACCGCCAGAGCTACTTGTCATACTCGGACTCCTAGCCGATGCAAAAATTCCTGTGCAGACTGTTGCCCCAAAGTTCACTGGTCGATTCAACAAGGGTGTCGACTACGTGGGTGACCTTGCGCAATTCGAGCAAGAATTTTCCGATGACGTTGCCGTATGCGCCTTCGCAGTCAAACAGTATGGGCTTCCAGCAACGCTCAAACTTTCTGTTCATTCAGGAAGTGACAAGTTTTCCCTGTATCCAATTATTCGACGAGTGCTCAGTGCTACCGGTGCCGGAGTTCATCTCAAAACAGCTGGCACGACATGGCTTGAAGAATTAATTGGACTCGCAGAAGCAGAGGGTGATGGGCTTCAACTTGTTCGTGACGTATATCGATATGCAATCAATCACCGTGAAGAACTCTGTGGGCCATACGCAACGGTTATTGACATCAATCCCGATCAACTCCCCTCCGTGGACAGCTTTGATTCCCTATCGGGCTCCGACACTGCTGCAACCATTCGACACATTCAAAGCGATTCTCGCTTTAATCCCCACGTCAGACAGCTTCTTCACATTGCTTTCAAGGTCGCTGCTGCTGAGGGTGCTCGATATACAAATCTTTTGAAAGAGCATCGTGATATTGTTGCGGAGCAGGTTACCACGAACCTCTACGAAAGGCACCTCCGGCCCCTTTTCGCTCAGTAGTGCTTTGGACCTAAGGACATTTCTTTAGCGAGAATACTCATCATGAAATCAGCTATCACGATTTGTCTCGTACCAGAGGCGCAGCAGGGCCCATTCGTATTTCATGACGGAATCGACGCCGGATGTCGAGCAGCTGCTAGAGCAGGGTTTGATGCTGTAGAAATATTCCCAAGCAGCGCTGAAGAATTCCCGGCCAGCGAACTTCCGTCACTTCTTAAAAACCACTCACTCGGTGTGGCCGCGGTAGGCACCGGGGCGGGATGGTTGAAGCACCGACTATCGCTCACGAGTAGAGACTGTGATAAACGAGCACAAGCAATACAGTTTATTTCAGCACTAATTGATACCGCTGGCGAATACAATGCCCCAGCAATTATTGGTTCCATGCAGGGCCAAAATACTGACACCACCAAACGTGCAGAAGCTCTTCAACATCTTGCCGAGGGTCTAGGAACTCTTGCTGATCGAGCACAAACCCATGGACAAGTGCTTCTTTACGAACCACTCAATCGCTATGAGACCAATCTTTTAAACACACAAGAAGCAGCAGCCCACTTTCTCATAGACAATAATCTTGTGCAGCGTGGCGTTCGACTCCTCTGTGACCTTTTTCACATGAATATCGAAGAGTCAAGCGTTCCAGAAACAATACGTCGTATCAGTACAATTCACCCAGGCATCATTGGCCATGTGCATTGGGCAGATTCGAACAGGAGAGCAATGGGCTTCGGCCATACGAACTCGCAGTCAATCTACAAGTCGCTCGTTAACGCAGGATATAAGCAATATCTTGCAGCAGAAGTTTTCCCCTTACCTTCTGCCGTTGACGCTGCAAACCAAACGATACAGTCAATAAGAACCTGCGAGTCCTCATAAGTCACCTCACTCAATAGCGACCTAAATATGCTCAACACATCACTCCTACATCCCGAAATATTAAAAATCCTCGCTACAAGTGGCCATCATTCCCTTGTACTGATTGCTGATGGTAATTATCCCGCAGCCACAAAACGCGGCGCAAACGCTCACGTAATATCGCTTCAGGTCATGCCGGACGTTCCTACGGTCGCCGAGGTCTTTCAAGCAATACTCGGTACTATTCAGATTGATGGTGTGCAAACAATGGGCGTTGATAGAGAAGACTCCTATGCAGCAGCTACTCCGGGCGACCCACCCGTCTGGAACACATATCGGAATCTTCTTCGAGAAGCTAAAAACAGTTGTGACCTTGAGCCAATTGTTAAATGGGACTTCTATAAAGCCGTCGATTCCCCTGACCACCTCCTCACAATTCAAACGGCAGACACCCAACCTTGGGCCAATCTCCTGCTTTCAATCGGCTGCCGTACCTTTTCGTCCGCTCCCTGAAAGCTACACCTACAGAGATGTTTCATGCAAACTAGAATTCTTGGAAAAACTGGGCTTAAAGTACCGGTCCTGTCATTTGGAGCGTCCTCCCTTGGGCAGGAATTCCGCAAAATCTCTATTGACGAAGCACTGTCAAGCGTACGCGTCGCGATTGACAATGGCATGAACCTTATCGACACGAGCCCTTTTTATGGCCGCGGCATGAGTGAGATTATGCTAGGCCTGGCACTACAAGACATACCCCGGGACGACTATCTACTCTGCACGAAGCTTGGTCGATACGATGTGGGGCACTTTGATTTTTCTGCGAAGCGTGTTGCTGAAAGCGTTGATATTTCACTTCACCGACTCAGCACAGATCACCTTGATATCATGCTCTGTCACGATATCGAATTTGTCCCAATGCAACAAATCGTCGACGAGACATTGCCGGCTCTTCGTAAAGCCCAGCAGGCAGGCAAAATTCGCTTTTTTGGATTCAGTGGCTACCCACAAAAAATCTTTCGATTCATCTGTGATCAGACGGACGTTGACTGTGTACTGAACTACAACCAATACACCTTGCAGAACACCCGTTTTTCTGATGAAACTATTCCGTACTTGCAGGAAAAAGGTATTGGAGTGATGCATGCTGGACCATTCAGCGCCCGCCTCCTTACCGACGCTCCACTTCCCCCATGGCTCAAGGAACCAGAAAACGTTCGGCAATCTGCTCGCGAAGCCGTTGAATTCTGCAAAGAACATGGTTCATCGTTGGCCAAACTGGCCCTTCAGTTTTCAGTAGCCAACCCCGCAATTGCAACAACCGTCGCTGGCAGCGCAAATCCAAAAAACATTCGTCAATGGGCAGAATGGCTGCGGGAACCACTGGATCAAGAGCTGCTTCAGGCGGTCATTGAAAAGTTTTCAGCCGTAAAAAACATTGGCCACAGTGAGGGGCTCGTAGAAAACAACTGATTGCTCGGGTTACGAGTAACGACCTCAAAACTTTCTCGCAGACTCTATGAATATTGATGCCCACCAACACTTCTGGAAATACTCCCAAAGGGATTTCCCCTGGATCACACCTGGGATGGAACGCCTGGCACGAGACTACCTCCCGCCTGAACTTATCCAAACAAGTCAGCCGCATAACATCTCCGGCTCAATTGCAGTTCAGGCTCGCCAGACTAAAGAGGAGACGCAATGGCTTCTTGAATACGCTGATTTATACCCTTCGATTCGGGGCGTTGTTGGATGGGTCGATCTAAGAAGCCCATCAGTAGGTGACGACCTCTCGATCTTTTCACAGCACAAAAAGTTTATTGGCGTACGGCATGTGGTGCAGGATGAACCAGACCCACGCTTCCTCTTAGGATCGGATTTCCTGAGAGGACTTCGCAGACTTGCGGACTTTGACCTTACTTACGATCTTCTTGTGTTCCCGCACCAACTTCCCGCTGCAATTGAGCTTGTCAGACTTTTGCCAGATCAACATTTTGTTTTGGATCACATGGCAAAACCGAGAATTAAGAAGTGTGAAATTAATGACTGGAAGCACAACTTTTCCGAACTAGCACGGCATGAAAATGTTATGTGCAAACTATCCGGGCTTGTAACGGAGGCGAATTGGAAAGTTTGGCAGCAGCATGACTTCACGCCGTACCTTGAAACTGCACTTCATGCATTTCGTCCAGAACGACTTATGTTTGGGAGTGACTGGCCTGTCTGCCTCCTTTCAGCCGAATACGCTGAGGTGGTGGGCTTAGCAAACAGCCTCATTGATCAACTTTCGCTCGATGAGGCTGCAGCGATTCGTGGCACGAACGCAGAAACCTTTTACGGTCTTGTAGCGGACTGATTTTTATATCTCCACAACTCCCTGGGAACCATCGTCAATGAAAGCGCTCCAACTCGTGCAGCCGAAGCAATGGTCAATGATTGAGATTGCAGAGCCCGGCGACCTGCAACCTGGCCAAGCTCTCGTTCGTGTTGAAGCCGTCGGCATATGCGGCACCGACTACGGCGGATACCTTGGAAAAATGCCCTTTTTTAGTTATCCGAGAATTCCTGGCCATGAACTTGGTGTCGAAGTCATCAAGATTGCCGACGATGTTGAAGACATCTGCGTTGGAGATCGCTGCTGTGTCGAGCCCTACATCAATTGCCAAAACTGTCACTCATGCCGACTCGGCAAGACGAATTGCTGCGAGCACCATCAAACGTTGGGCGTACACTGCGACGGAGGACTCCGTCCTCAATTCATCATTCCGGCAAGAAAGCTCCACCCTTCTCCGAATCTTACCTCCGAGCAGAATGCACTTGTAGAAACACTTGCAATTGGGTGTCACGCAGTCGACAGAGCGACGATCACAGCTGACGATACTGTTCTTGTCATAGGCGCGGGGCCTATCGGCCTTTCTGCAATGGAATTCGTTCGTCTCACCGGTGCACGACTCGTGGTCATGGACATGGTTCAAAGCCGTCTCAACTTCGTTCAGAAGATTTATAACCTGACCGACACGGTCTGTGCCGATGGAACGGAAAATGATCTCAGCAAAATCAAGGAAATAACTCAGGACGAACTGTGTGACGTCGTTATTGATGCAACAGGTAGCGATCGTAGCATGAACCGCTCCCTTGAGTTTTGTGCATTTGGTGGTCGCGTCGTGTACGTAGGAATCACTCAGGGCGCACTTTCGTTCCCGCACGCCCCGCTTCTCCATCGACGAGAACTCTCCATTCTTGGCAGTCGAAATGCATTGTCACGAGACTTTGATCGCATTGTGAAAGATATCGAGGCTAACCGGATTGATACGGCACCCTGGATAACCCATCGCATGAGTTGGACCGAACTTCCAGAAGTTTTTCCACAGCTTGTTGACCCATCAAGCGGCGTGCTCAAAGCCGTTGCCACGATAGACCCCGCATAGAAAATTCATTTTTAATACGTTAATCCGAGCAAACCGAAGTACGGACTAATCTGGCAATAATTGTCCGGCAGCTTCTTTCGGTGTCTCTCCGCCTTCGTCTACCAGCCTGTTCGCTGTTCGCATCGCTGTAACTGATATTCGGTTGACTAGCGGCTCGATTGCATGCACAAGATTCTTATTCTTCGAGGCTTCTGGCGAAAGTAGTATCACTGCATCATATGGCGGAAACGCCTGTTTAGGGTCCTTCAATACGGCAAGGTCGAAGGCATCAATTCTCCCATCTGTTGAGAAGCCTGCAGCTACATCGACCTGCCCGTCAGCTACCGCCTGATACATGAACGTCGAGTCCATCCCAACCTCAGTAATATCGCCTAAAGAATAAAGCTGTCTCACTCGCTGCCATTCTGGCCGTCCGAAGAACTCCGGATCTCCGCCGATACGTAAATCCCTTGCCGCTGGGGTGATATCACCAATCTGAGAGAGACCATACCGAGCTACAGTCTCACGTTTCGTGACGAGTGCATACGTGTTTTCGAATCCCAGTGACCCAACAACCACGATACCAAATTCATCAAAGAGCCTTCCAGCGACCACGGCTCGCATCGAAATTCTGTTTATCGGATCTAATTCCTTTAAGACTGTGCTCCAGAGCGTACCCGTATAATCTATGTAGATGTCGATAGTATTTTTCGCCAGTGCATCAAAAACAATAGTAGAACCCATATTTGTGAGCACTTCAGGCGTACCACCAACTTTTCGTATTCTTTCACGGAGTACCTCTGCCAGAATGAACTGCTCCGTGAATCCCTTCGCACCAATACGTATGACTTGTCCGTCGAGTGTCATCGTAGATTCAACGAGATCATTAGCTTCTTCGGCCCCTTCTCTTTGTCCCAGCAAGTTCGCGAACCCAGCGGAATCCGGTGTCACAAGACCAGGGGCAAGGCCAATCCCAACAAGACTAGCCAGGGCACAAGTTGCTAGAACCAAAGACACTCTGCGGCGTGACTGAATACTCTTTTCAATAACCGCTATGAGTTGATCGAGAACGAGAGAGAGGGTCATTGTGGCAATACATCCGAAAATAACCCTCTGCCAATCACGTAACTGAAGACCGCTGAATATATAATTGCCGAGACTAGGCGCTCCAACTGGTGTTGAAAGTGTAGCTATGCCCACGACCCACACAGTGGCAGTACGGATACCCGCAAGAATCACTGGAAGCGCCAGTGGTAATTCGACCAACAAGAGTTGCTGAAGCGGCCGCATACCGACGGCTTTTGCAGCCTCACGCATCGCGGGGTCAACCGACTCTAAACCAACAATTGTATTTCGAATGATTGGCAAGATGCTGTAGACAAGAAGCGCGATAAATGCTGGCCAATAACCTATTGTGCCCCCTAGTAGTGCCACCATTATTGCAAGTAAGGCGATACTCGGTATTGTCTGAACAAGTGACACGAGCGACATCACCGGCCCGCGTACTGTCGCTGACTTTACGCAGAGTATTCCGAGCGGCACACTAATTAATACACCTATGAAAATTGCTGGTACAGCAAGAGTAAGGTGACCACCTAACAGATCGGGTAACTGTTCAAAAAGAAGTTGCAGTTTGGGTGTCATTGCGTGCCTTCGCCTGGTGCCATTCGCATTAATGACTCAATAAAATCACTGTGACGACGAGGTGTGTCAATTAATTGTGCTACGTAATCGTTCACGGGGTTTGTCAACAATTCGCGAGGACTCCCTACCTGTGCAACCTCCCCCTCATGCATGACTGCCACCCTATCCGATAGAAGAACGGCTTCTGACATGTCATGCGTCACAAGAACAACACTCAGTTGCAATTTTTTCTGCAGCGATCGAAACTCCTGCTGAAGTCCATCACGCGTGATCGGATCAAGCGCACCAAATGGCTCATCCATAAGGATTGCGCGCGGCTTTGACGCGAGTGCTCGTGCGAAACCTACACGCTGTTGCTGCCCACCGGAAAGCTCTGCCGGCAGCCGATCTCGATACTCATCCGCAGGCAATTCAACCATCGTGAGTAATTCATCGACTCTTTTCGACACACATTCTCCAGACTGGCTCAACAATCTGAGGGTCACCCCGACATTCTGCCCGACTGTCATATGAGGGAACAGGCCTACGCCTTGAAAAGCATATCCAATAGAGCGTCTCAGAATAACTGGGTCACGATTTGTAACATCTTCACCCATGACCCGCACGGACCCTGAGGTCGGCTCGATCAGCCTATTAATCATCTTTAACGTGGTTGTCTTCCCACTTCCTGAACCTCCAACAATAGCGAGCACTTCGCCTTGAGCAACGGACAGGTTAACGGAGTCTACTGCGGGCTTCTTTGCGTTTCGAAAACACTTCGTAAGAGCAACGAGTTCTATCGCGGGAACATCCATGTTCATTGAACACCTCCTCGCAGAACGGTTCGTGTTTTCCGTTACTGGCGTGTCAGACAGAAAGCGGTCTCAAGTATGCAACAGCAAAATCTGCAGCATCATCTGTCCAGATTCGCTCCATCTCAAGACCACTTTGTCGAGCAAGTGTCTCAAATTCATCCGGAGTGTACTTGTGTGATTCCTCCATCCGAATGGCTTCACCTGCTCCGAACCGAACTGCTTCACCAGCCATTTCTACTGTGTGACTTTCGTCGACCCACAGACGACTCACAATTGCACCTTCATCCTCAACCCAATCAGCCCGAAAGCTGAATTTCTCACGATCAAGTGACACACGAAGTTCTTGGGCAAGGCGGTCAATCACATTATAATTAAATTCAGCAGTGACTCCCTCAGCATCGTTATAGGCAGCTTCCATCCGAGACGTGTCTTTTTTACAGTCAAATCCAACGACAACAGCGCCCTCAGCATTAAGCTGATCATCAACAGATTCTTCCCGTACCATCGATGCAAAGTTTTGAAGAAGCAGTGAGGCGTCGGAACGGCTAAAATTACCTACTGTTGAACCAGGAAAGTAAATTGCTCTGTTTCGAACGACGGCTTCACAAGCCGGTATAGGATGCCCCTTTGTGAAATCCGCCCAAACTGGCAGTACTTCAACATCATGCCTGTCAGCAATGGCAGTGGCGGATTCCAACAAGAAATCTCGGCTTATATCTACCGGGACATATGCTGCCGGATTTGGCATCGCCGACAACAAAAGATCTGTTTTGAGACTTGCGCCGCTACCTGGTTCAATAAGCATGCAGCCATTACCGAGTGTTTCACCAATCGCCCCCGAAATCTCTCGCATCAAAGCGAGTTCGGTGCGCGTGATATAGTACTCATCAACCTCACAAATCTGCTCAAACAACATGCTGCCACGTTGATCGTAATGCAATTTTGCAGGGAGAGACTTCTCTTTTGCTGTTAAACCCTCAAGCACTTCCTCGATTAGGGGTCTTTGCTGAGGTGCGAATTCAATAAGCTGAAGTCCGTCTTGTACCGCTACCTGGTCCTGTTCCAACTGAGTTTCGAATATATTATCGACGGACACGTATACCCCATTCCTTAGGCTCGTTCCATGCACCAAATTCAGTGCACATCACTACAATATTATACTAAAGCGTCCCTTAATCGGTTCGCCCTCTCCACGAACCCTACAGCCCAGTTGGCAAATGTTCAACTATTTTTCAAAGTTTCTTGCTTTTTTACGGGTAAAAGTGCGTTAATACGTTCTCGACCATAGGCTATTAGTCATAAAAACCGTTATTCATAGGCTCCATCAGATGCGCAGTCGGCACTCCCAACGCTTTTACCAATTATATCAACAATTCCGTTCGCCTCGATTGTGCATGGTCTGGTTTGCAATCGCGCTATCTGCGTGTTCGCTTACATCTTTCACAACCACAGCAGCAGACACAAAGCCTCAGGAGGCAGCCACCGCCCAAGCCTCCACACCACCGCAGCAGGACAAACAAGAAAATGAGCAGGCTCCACCCTCAAACCCGGACGCTGCGAAAAAAAGATCCAACGATCCTACGCCTGATGCTGACAAGATTCGCGATGCCATTGAAACGGTCCGGACAGATAATTCTCTGCCAGAAGAAATGCGAACCCGATGCCAAGAAGTGCTCACCAACACTCTAAAAGACATCGAATGCACATCGCAAGACCAACAACTCATGGAGACACTTGCACAGGCAGCCAAGTCTTCTGAGCAAAGAAAGAAAGTGGCTGAACGTCTTGAAGATAAAACAATTGATGTACCGCTTAACGGAGTGACAGCCGATAGCGATGTTACGAAAATTGAAGAAGTGCTAAGAACCCTGAACAAACAACTCTCGTCAACAACCGCAGCAGCCAACAAAATCCAGCTACAGCTAAACGAACGCCGTACAGAAACGAAAGCTTTACCGACACTCATTTCTCAAACAGAAGAAGAGTTGGCAACACTTTCTGTCCCAGCGGAGACAGAAGGTGAAAATCCAGTGCTTACTGCAGCACTCAAACAAGCTGCTCTTGCTAAAAGAGACAAACTTGAAACCTTCCTCAAATTAGCCCAGCAGAAAATAACAACGTACGACGCTGAGGCAGCCGTCTTACCACTCGAGAAAACCACTCTGGACAAACGCGCGGCGGCAATTTCAAACACAATTACGGAAGTCACAACATGGGTCGCACGACGACATACCGATGAAATCAAATCGCAGATTGCTACGTATCGCGCAAGTGCACAAGAAAAAGACTTCGGCGACTCATATGAATTCGACAATTTCTTCAAACTACTCGACCAATGGCCTCTCACGGTAGCAAACGCAGAGTCATGGAGCACGCAACTGCTCGCCCTTAAAGAAAAAGCCAAGCGTTTACGCGCAGACATGCAGGAGACAACGTCACTAGTCGACTCCGACCGTGCAACGGGCTCTGGCCTAAGCCGCACAGCGGGCTACTTGCTACGCAGGAAGCATGTCATGCTCAACCGCGAACGCACGTACCTTAATCAGTCATATTCTCAGGGCTCAGCGGTCGACAACGCTCAGGATATCCTCGGTGACATCGACACCGAACTGGACAAAACAGAGCAGCAGTTGTCGTTGACTAACGATAGTGAAAAAGTAGACGCACTCAAAGCCAGGAAAAAAATCCTGAGCACGATGAGCATTGATATTGATCGCTGTCTCGTCGATATCCTTATTCCTTTCGGAGTAAGTCTCAGTCAGGCATCTCACATAATCGACCAATACCAAAACCTCATAGACACAAATCTTCTTTGGGTACGTAGCGATAAACCAGTTCGACTCTCAGACATTGGTCGACTCTATACAATTACGAAACGATTCGAATCACAGCCCGTCGGATCGATTGCAAAATCTTTTTGGAGCAATGTCACAGCAAGGCCCTTTCTGGCATTAGCTTTCCTATTGGCGACAGTAGCGATGGCTCTATGCTACCGAGTGTTCATACGGCGAATTACTGCCATTAGCAGTTCGGTCAATGGCTCAAACGCAATGCGTTTATGGCCAACACTTCAAGCAGTCTGCTTCACTGTGTGCGCTGCTCTTCCAGTATGGCTTGCACTGTCCGCCATGGCCTGGTTTCTGGGACGGTATGCTGAGCCAGAATCGACTGAGGCGTCTATTTCAAACGGGCTATGGGTTGCAGGACTTGTTTTTTTGCCACTTGAAATACTTCGGCAACTTATCCGGCCGCATGGCGTGGCAACTGCTCACTTTGGATGGCCCGAACTTGTTATTAAACCACTCGGACAAGCCGTACGTCGCATTGGCTGGGTTGGCCTCACGCTTGTATTTCTTGCAACGTTCCTTCTACTTGAGCGATACATACATCGAGAAATCTCTGCACTAGCCCGCATTGTCTTCGCAATTTTGATGCTTTTCATCGCAGGGACTCTCTGGAGACTTCTTGATACCAAATCGGGTGTTGTTGCAGGGCTGCGAGCAACTCAGCCAGACAGCCTTATTGCAAAGCTTGAGTGGATTTGGCGGCCGTTCATCATTGCAATTCCTGTTGTTCTTGCGGGCCTTAGCCTATCTGGCTACGCGTACGCTGCGGGGCAACTAACCGTATCCCTGTATCAAACGATCTGGCTCGTGGTTGCTACCGCAGTGTTACAAGGGATCGCCGAACGATGGCTGCTCGTATCGAAAAGACGGATCGCGTTGCGGCAGCTTAAAGAGCAGGTAGCAATTAAGGAACAGGCGGAGGCGTCAGGTGCTGCAGCGGATCTTCTTGATGTCAACCAGATGAAGTTATCTGCTATCGACGAACAGACACATCGTCTTATTAATGCATCAGTCCTTATCGTTCTCTTCTCTGGACTTCTCTGGATCTGGAGTCCCGTATTACCTGCTCTTTCATTCCTCGAATCAATCGTCCTTTGGCAGGAACTAACACCTGACGGCACAATTTCAAGTACCGTTTCACTGAGTAATGTCCTTGTAGCATTACCGACTTTACTCATTACATTTGTACTTGTCCGTAATACACCCGGGCTCCTCGAGGCACTCATTCTTCAGAGACTGCCTCTCGATAATGCAGCGAGATATGCCCTGAACACTCTCATCAGCTATGTCTTTGCATTCTGCGGAGTGATCGTTGTTGCTGGGACATTAGGACTTCGCTGGAGCAGTGTGCAATGGCTCGCTGCAGGGCTTAGTGTCGGTCTTGGATTCGGACTTCAGGAAGTTGTTGCAAACTTCGTATGTGGATTAATCGTGCTCTTCGAACAGCCAATCCGAGTCGGCGATGTTGTCACCATTGATACAGTCACGGGAGTTGTATCGCGGATTCGAATGCGAGCTACAACAGTCACAACCTACGACCGCCAGGAATATGTCATACCAAATAAAGATCTGATTACTGGCCGTGTAATTAATTGGACCCTTTCAGATTCCGTGAACCGTTCGCTCGTACGAGTCGGTGTTGCTTATGGAACAGATACAAGACGGGTAGGTGAAATCCTCAGAGAGATCTGTCGTAACACACCACACATCCTGAAAGAACCAGGTCCAATAGTGACTTTTGATGAATTCGGAGATTCGACACTAAACTTTGCCGTCCGCTTTTATCTCGCAACGCTCGATAATCGTTTTGCCACCGTCAACGAACTGCATAATGCGATCGCTGAACGTTTTGCTGAAGAAAACATCGAGATTGCCTTTCCGCAAATGGACGTGCATATGAAATCAGATGCATAACCATGACGAGCCTCCGCATCTCTTGAAAACTAATCCCTCCAAGCGGAAGCCATTGCCTCGCCTAAGTACACACTCTCTATTTTGCACTTATGCGGCCCCATGACTCTGATAATTCAGGGTATCATTAGGAGTGTCTTGTTCCCAAGTATCGCTTCACACCAGTCACCGTCATAAAGCAACAAAGTTGCTGTTATTGTGTCAGATTCGAAAACGCTGACTACCTGCCCTGACCAATGATAGCCTGACCCGTCCACTGACTGCCTTCTGCACCTAATCACCCAGAATCCCAATGACGAAAACGCACCTACATGGTACTATTTATCTCATTAAATCTGGCGGCACCACGTCCTCGGCGTGAACCCTCCATAACCTCGACATCTTCATGAGAACATGATGCATACACGAAAAACCACGACATCGCGGATAGGACTCTTCACTGGCCTCGTCTGTCTGTCTCAAACAAGTCAATTATTCGCGTCGGAAAATGTTACATCGACTCTCAATGGAGCAGACACCGCATGGATGATTGTAGCCACTGCACTTGTTCTTTTCATGA
Organism: Planctomycetaceae bacterium; assembly: GCA_018694455.1. Taxonomy (GTDB): domain Bacteria; phylum Planctomycetota; class Planctomycetia; order Pirellulales; family UBA1268; genus UBA1268. The sequence continues at coordinate 14,158 of JABHNP010000358.1, forward strand.
CACTTCCTGGACTCGCACTATTCTATGGTGGGCTTGTCCGATCCAAAAATGTTCTTTCAGTACTTGTGCAGTGTTTTGCGCTTGCTGGAGTGATGACACTACTCTGGGTTGTCTATGGCTATAGCCTCGCGTTTACGAACGGTGGCGCACTACAGAAATACATTGGTGGCTTTGACAAAATCTTGCTCAAAGGCATTACGGTGGATAGCGTAAGTGGTACGATTCCAGAATCACTCTTTGCAGCGTTCCAAATGACATTTGCCATTATTACACCAGCTCTAATCGTAGGAGCATTTGCGGAGCGAATGAAATTCTCTGGAATGATGCTTTTTAGCATTCTCTGGTTTACGTTCTCGTACCTACCAATTTGTCATATGGCGTGGGCTGGCGAGGGTGCGTTATTTGCTGATTGGGGTGTCCTTGACTTTGCTGGAGGCACAGTCGTTCACGTCAACGCGGGTATTGCCGGCCTTGTAACATGCCTTCTTCTTGGACCTCGTAAGGGCTTTCCACGAGAGCCCATGCGTCCTCACAATCTGCCCTTCACTGTCATGGGTGCCGGCATGCTGTGGGTAGGATGGTTCGGATTTAATGC
>JABHNP010000091.1 GCA_018694455.1 Planctomycetaceae bacterium
GTCACGAGTTCACTACCCGCACCAATTCCAACTTGTTCACGAATAGCTGCTGCTGTTTTCATGAGTTTCACCATTCTTGAGCGCACCAGAACGGGCCCAGAAAGCTGGTCCTCGCCATCTTCTAGAAGTTCAGCGAGGGGAACATCAAGAACTTTTTGCCACCTTAATAGATCAGATACTCGAAGATCACTGTTAGCTTGTTCTTGCTTACGAACTACAGCCATTTCTATGCCAAGTCGACGGGCAACATTTCTTAAAGTGACACCCTGTCTCTGACGCACCTCAGAAATTTTATGAAATTGTTTTTGATAACTATTTTTTGTTTTGGTATTTCGACTTCGCTGACGAGGAACCTCTGCTTGAGGAATATCTTCAACAGCAATGCACTTGGAATCGGCCTCAGCTCGTGCTGCATCTGAGTATGGGGAATCTACAAGAGCCAATGGGTCTTGGTAAACAGAATCTTGGTTATCGAAGTCTTCCTGACTCTCGAGTCGATATGGTACCGTAGCCATTGCATTTTTCTCCTCGTAAGCAAACCCAAAACGTTTCCTTGATGAAAATGGTTTAGGTTGAATACCGACACATTGGCTTCAGAATCGCTTACGATTTTCGAATATCCCAAAATGTGAATATGCAGGAAAGTCGTGAGCGAGAAGAAGGAATTGTGACGTTTTTGCTCACCAGATCGGACCATGCCTTGCCCGCATGTCCGGCTAGTAAGATAATATAACCCGTATCTCCAAAAGAAAAGTCTCGAAGACGAATTTGTCTGCAAACTGTTTTTCTGGAACAACCCAAACCATCATTTCATGTATTACGCAAAGGTTTAGGGAAACGTTCGGTTAAAAATAAATAGTTTTAAAGATCACGATTTTCCATTGGTTTTTTGATCAAAATCGGGACAATTTGGTGCTGAAACAGTGTATTTGTGATTCCAAGTAGTCAATCATCATGGAGTATTAGGGTATGTCCGTAATCTGGAATCAAAAATTTTCACTACCAGACTACTACTCATCGGCACTAATTCAATTTGATGAGGTTGTAGTTGATGGGCCGGATGCTATCCAATTTATCAGCAACTTTGTAACTGCCGAAATTAATGGCTTAAAGGTGAACGAAGGGTGCGATGCCTTTTTCTGTGACGCGCGAGGCTGGATACTTGATATCGCCTTTGTGCTTCGAAATGCCGACAAGATTCGAGTTTTTGTTGCACGGGGTCGAGGCCAAGATATAGCTGGTCATCTTAGCCGTTACCACATACAAGAAAAGCTTACTATTCACCAGACGCAGGAGAAAATTCATTCAGTGCTAATGTCTGGTAACGCCGAAAGTTGGTTGGAAAAACACTTCGAAATATCAAAACCAATCAACCTGTATCAGCAGTTTTCAGAAAAAGCTAATAGTAACTTGTTTTCAACAAGAACAACCCTTGCAGCATTAATGGCAGTCGACTGGATATCTTCAAGAAATTTCTTTCTCATGGTGCCAGAAGAGAAGAAAAGTGTTCTTGAAGACTGTCTTAAAGCCAATGCCTTACCCAACGTTACTGATGAAATTATTACTTACGCAAGACTTCAGCAAGGGTGGCCGTTAGCAAGCGATATCCCAGAGAAGACGCTTCCTCAAGAAGTTGGTTTACATGAGCGAGCAGTTAGTTTCACAAAAGGGTGCTATCTTGGGCAAGAGACGGTTGCTCGACTGGATGCACTTGGGCATGTGAATCGGCGACTCGTGGTTCTTGAGGTGGAACAAGGGGAGTTGGTGGTAGTAGGTGACAGCGTGGCAAGCCGAGGTGATGTTGTATCACACGTGACATCAGTCGGTTACTTTAGGCGGCATGATAGCGCACTTGTTATGGCGATCATTCCACTCAAATTACTTCATTCTCAAGAGAATATTACTGTAGCTGGAAGAAGAGCGACCGTGGTGTCTTCAGCCCTCCTTGATACCCTTGCAACGTAAGACCTAGAGGAATAATAAAATGCAAACTGGTTCTGAGGATCAGCTTTTTGAGTCACAGCGATTTCAAGTTGTAAGGATGGTAGAACAATGTCGTGACGGAATTTCACGATCAAAGGATATTATCAAGCATCCTGGTAGTGTTGGTATTGTTCCATTTGTCGATGATGAGCAAGTTTGTCTCATAGAGGTTCTTCGACCAGCTGTTGGCCGAACGCTGATTGAAATTCCGGCGGGCACGCTTGACCGTACAGAGTCATTGCAGGCTGCTGCAATTCGGGAACTTGGAGAAGAAACAGGTTATCAGTCAGATTTTTTAGAGAGCCTTGGTGAACTTTGGATGTCACCCGGTATTCTTCATGAGAGGATGCATCTTTTTGTAGCAAAAGGTTTACGAAGTGGACGTCAAGCACTTGAGCCGAACGAGTACATCGAGCCACGAATCATGCAATTGAGTGAAGCTATCGCAATGTGTCACAACGGCATGATTGAGGATGCAAAAACAATAGCAGCTTTATTTCGAGCTGATTATTGGCGGCGTTTCTAAGGCCCCTTCCGTTTTCGTGCTCTCAGACGTCTGTCTGTCGAGCAGGAAGAGAAGTCCTCCAACCAGTCCTGTCCCGATTGTTGTCAAAAACCAGAGGAGTCCAATGGCAACAGCCTGTTCTCCAGCAACACCCCAGCGACTGAGCAGGAGCGCCATTCCTCCCTCCCGAATTCCTACGCCGTTGATACTAATCGGAAGAACAATTGCTAAAGCAATTAATGGAACAACAGAGAACCAAATGCCCAGTCCAAGTGTGACGCCGATGCCGCGGGCCATTAATGCAACAGAAATTGATGCACCAACCTGGACAATAAGACTCCAGGCCACGGCTCTTCCCATAAGACTTGGACGCACTTGGTATGGAAGAAGTTGAGCCAGAAATTGGCGAAGTTTGTGATTTGCTGGAAGTAGGTCAAGAAAGCGATCGAGATTACCAATAGTCAATCGAAATCCAAGAAGCACGCTAGCAAATAGAATTGCTGCCACGGCAATTGTAGAGGCCGGGGAAAGGCTCAGCTTAAGTGATAAGATCGCTGAGCCGGCTAATACCCCGAGTGCAGAGACGCCAGCAAGACGATCAGCGAGTATTGTACAGCCCGCAAGCAGGCGGCCACGGTTTGTATTTGAGAGTCGATAAGCTTTGACGACATCACCACCAATTGATGACGGAAGACAAAGATTGAAGAAGACTCCTTCGAAAAAACGCCATATAAAAAAACTGGTGGAATGTAGAAATCCAATAGGTCGTGCAAGTGAGGACCAGCGAATACCAGCAACAATCTGGATTACGATAGCGACAGCCTGAGCAGCGGCAAACCACTGCCATTTGAGAGACTTTAAGCGTTGAACCAGAGACTCCCATTCGACTTGCTGAAGGACAAAGGCAATTAAGATTAGCGTTGCAAGTATTCGGAGACCAATGCCAATCCAGGAGTTCCGACGATCTTTTAAATGATAGGCGGACTTATGGTCCTCCAAGGTCGACGGTGAGTCATGTTGTAGGGTCGTCGACATCAGATAAAAAAATAATGGTTAAAGAGAAGATATTGTCAGATTAAAGTGCAATTATTCTACGTTGAAACTCTTAATCATAAACGGTGGTACTGTATCTGTGTGTTAATGTCGAGTCGGATTGAAATGCCGCTATCGGTGAAATAAGTGCTTTGGGATCAAAAATCATGATAAGAGAAATGTCGTATGAGTAATTTTTTGAGCAGCACGGTAAAAAATTTGATATTTGTTATTTTTTTGTTCATCTTTGGTGCCAAGATCGGAAGTTTGCTAAATGTGATTGCGTGCCGTGTTCCTATAGGAAATCCGTTGCATCCGCCAGTTCTCACTGCAATTAGACGATTCGTTTCCGTGATCATGTCCCAGTTTTGGGATGGCTTTGGTTGCATGGTCGGTGTCGAGATCGCCTTGCCGCGATACGAATTCGGTGTCCTGTGACAGACGGCTTTTCAGCAATCCTTGCAGCCCCCTTGGGAACAATATTACTACCCACTCCTTGTGGAGTTTTGCTCTCCGTGCTGTTCATACAACAAACCTAATTATTCTACTAGCTTGGGTAATTATCAGATGGGATCGAAAACGAGTTCTTGTAATATGGTGGTTAGTGTCATTGCCTGGCTTGTTTTCCAGGGGCTTATTTTTTTCTTGCTTGCAGTCTATAAGTTTGAGAAAAACAGTTGAAAATATAATAGCCAGTAAAAGAATGATCTTGATGAATTGGGCGGAAGCGGGCTTGGTTAGCCTGTGTAGTCTTGCCAAGGGTGGTTGTCTTGGATTTGTCTTAAGAAGTCTCAGTTATGCCGGAGTGTATGCACCTCAGTTGCTTGCCATCATTGGAGTGGTTTACGGATGGGCGGCAGTGTTCTTGTTTTTTTGGAAGTGGTTTGATGTTTTGTTTCGGACAGCATGTAGTACTAGCTTTGAGTGCCGTGAATTTAACTCAGGCTACCACTAGAGCTTCTTCAAGGCACCGTGAATGAGAACAAAACTTCTTGTTCGATCCGCACCCTGAAATCGTACGACACCGATTGCTCGCGGTCCTAAGCCACCGACTTTTTCGACCACACCTTCACCATGATCCTCATGAAGCACCGTATCTCCGACATTGAACGAGACTTCTTTTTCTTTTCTTTGATTAAGTTTGTTTGCGGTACTAATTGCAGGAGATTGATGCGGCCTCAATGACACCTGTTGTTTTCTTAATGGTGTTGTCTGGATTTTTTCATGATCTTCTGCCTGAATGAATTCAGAGTCCATCTCTAGAACTAGTCCGTCTGGGCGAGTTTGCTCGTGCGTTTGTTTAGCGTGAGAAGATTCAATCAAATGATTATCGGAATCATCTGTTTCACTTGAAGAAAAATAATCGGCGAATGTATCATTTGAAACGTGACTTACATCTTGGTTGTGTTCGTGATCAGATGCATCTCTCATTGACGGGGCCTCGGGGCCACATAGATAAGATTCTTCTCCCATCATCTCAGTGAGAAACACACTTGGTGCTGAAATTCTTCTACTGCCACGATAGTCTCGGATTCTTGATGCACTTACGTGAACTTCTTGTTGCCCTCGTGTAATTCCGACAAAGACAAGTCGTCGTTCCTCTTCGAGTTGATCGCTATCATTAAGACTTCTTTCATGGGGAAGAATTCCATCTTCTAGAGCGATCATATAGACAATTGGAAACTCTAAACCTTTGCATGCATGAAAGGTCATCAGTGCGACTTGGTTCCCAGTTGGATCCCAGATGTCGGTGTCTGCAACGAGAGCGGTCTGTTCAAGAAATTGGCTGAGCGGATCATCATCGGGCAATACAGCTTTAAATGACTCGTCGACTTGCCTTGCCGCAGTGACAAGTTCTTCAACATTGGCAAGACGCTCATCCCCTTCTTCATCTTTTTCAGCGGCAAGCAAATCTCTATAGCCGGTTTTCTCCAGAATGGCTTCAACAAGTGGTGCAACAGCACCGTTTGACTCTTGTTGGACGGCTTGTATGGTCTGAAAAAGAAGCCCAAATTTTTCATATGCTCGTACAGCCCGGCGGGTGAGTGCAGGCACCTTTGCGGCATGGCGAGTAGCATCGAGTCGGGGCACATGCTGTTGTTCTGCCCACGCAGCGAGACGATCAAGGGATTGCTTTCCAATCCCTCGTGGCGGCACATTCACAATTCGTAGAAAAGCTTCATCATCCCGCGGGTTTTTCAAAAGCCTAAGCCAGGCAACTATATCGCGAACTTCTCGTCTTTTAAAGAATTCAAGTCCACGAACAAGCTGATACGGAACTTGATGATTTCGTAGTGCTACTTCGATAGAACGAGAAAGTGCATTTGTCCGAAAAAGAATACAGAAATCTTTTGGCTGCCGGTTGCCAGTACGAATAGCATCAGCAATTTCAGTTGCAATGCGCTCAGCTTCTTCATGGCTTGTGCTATCAAGAAAAATCCGGAGGGGCTCTCCCTCAGCAGCATCAGTTCTGAGCTGTTTTTGTTTTCGGCGACTGTTGTTTGAAATAACACGGTCGGCAGCGGCAAGGATGTTGGAACTACTACGATAGTTTTGCTCAAGCGTTACGACACGAGCATTGGTATAGTCTCGCTCGAATTCAAGTATGTTCCGAATACTCGCGCCACGCCAGCCATAGATTGCTTGATCAGGGTCACCAGTTACGGCTAGGTGCTGATGATCGAGTGAAAGCCCGCGAAGGAGACAGTATTGCACGGCATTTGTGTCTTGGTATTCGTCGACCAAAATCCAGCGATGACGGGCATCGAGTTGTCGTCTTAGGTCTGGGTTATCAAGTAATAATCTAGCGGAGTGCACGAGCAAATCATCAAAGTCCACGGAATTTGAATCAAGAAGCATTTCTTGATAAACGGGCCATATCTTGATGACAATATCGTCAGCTGGGCGACCCCAACGAGGCTCGAATTGATCGGGTGTAACAAGGTCATTTTTTGCGCGGCTGATCGTAGATGCCAATTTTCCTAGCGGGGTGTGTTTCAGTGAAAGTCCTAGTTTTTTTGCCGCTCGTCTAAGCACTGCTTGTGAATCATCGGTATCTAAAATGGAATAGTCGCTTGTAAGGCCACAGAGGCGAGCGTGTGCTCTCAGTAGACGTGCAGAAAAACGGTGGAACGTCCCCATTTCAATTGGTTGTGGACCAACTAGCTCAGTGACCCTTTTTCTCATTTCATCAGCGGCTTTATTTGTAAAAGTTAAAGCAACAATCTGATGTGCGGGAACACCTTGTGTAATAAGGTGGGCCACCCGATGAGTAACGACCCGTGTTTTCCCACTGCCAGGTCCTGCTAGCACGAGAAGAGGCCCTTCCACATGCATAGCAGCTTCGCGCTGGCTCGGATTAAGCGAATCAAGTGAAATTTGCTGCATGCCTGGTATCACTACCCGTATAAAAAAGGCTCTGGCAGGAGTTTCAAGCCCACTGTCATAAATTCACAAAGTTGACTACGCAGAGGGAGTAGTCGAAATACATTTAAATTGATTATATTCAGTAGACCGTCGAGTTGTTGAAAAGATATGAACTTTTTACAACATGCCGGTGCGTTAGCATGTAGGATAACGCCTCAGACTTACTAGATAGACTTTCAGGCCATAACTTCGTCAGGCCTGAGTCATGACAAAAATTAAATGCACGGGAGGGACCCCATGCCTCGCATTCCATATAAAAGCTTGACGCAATCAGATGAACTCTCTGAAAAGTTGGAGATGAGCACTGCTGAAATTGGATTGTCTGTTCGGACAACAAATTGCCTTGAAGAAAAAGGCATTTTTACAGTTCATGATCTTTTGAACTGTACTCGAGCAGACTTGTTGAGTATTTCGAATTTCGGTGAAAAGACTCTTGAAGAAGTTTATAAATCGCTTGAAAAGATTGGTTTTTTTCGAAAGCAGCAGGCCGGCGATGATATCGTTGTAACTCGAAGTGGTACAGTCTCAAGCACGCCCTGAAAGTTTGGTCTCAACAAAATGTTGGGGCGGTTTATGAAGCCCGATCTGACACTTCATACGTATGGAGGATTGCTATGATCGTCCTTCGTGCCCAAATTATAAAGAGAGAGTGTGTTCGTTTGGTTCACCTCTCAGGCCGCCCGGAGAACTATTCGTGAGGCTGCCGACATTTTTCAATAAGAAGCGTGGTAATCGACGAACCGGCTTGCCTGTGTGGGGTTCACTGGGCGAGGGAATCTATCACGCAGTCTTGTTCGTAGCTGGACTTATAATCGGGGTGTTGATGCTTGCTGGTATTGCTGTGCCGGAATGGAGAATTAATAACGAGTTTATCGGAGTAGACGGTCGGCTTATCGGAAAAGGATTAGCGAGACATACCCTTCGGGATGTTTTCGGAGGAGCAAAGTATTCATGGCGACCAGCGCTATTGGTGCAATATGACGTTGATGGAGATGAGGTGCAGTCTTGGAACACAGTGCATTCTTCGGAGACCCATGAAACAAGAGATGTCGCGGTCCATCAATTGGATAATTGGGAACTTGGTGCTTATGTGCGTTGCTGGTATGACCCAGGTGACATTGAAACAGTGGTGCTTAAGCGAGGGTATAGTTGGTGGCTTTGGCTACTGACGCTTTTGCTTCCAGGTGCGCTCGTCACTTTCGGCGCAACCGGTTTGCTTCATTCATTAAAAGCCTGGGGCCGCTCCGAAGAGCGTCAGGCTGCACAATTTGGTCGGCTTCTGGAAACGTTCGCCAGTCCGTTGCCAGAATCTGTTGGTTTTCCAACAATACCAGCATGCGATAATCTTGTTAATTCTCCGGGCATGATGTTACGGTTTCGATTGCCGACAGAGAGCCCCGAACTGTGGTCTTTGATAGGAGCAGGACTTTTCTCTGGGCTATGGAATGTTGTTGTTGTTTTATTAGCTGTGAATGTGGGGTTCAACGTAGTTGGAGGGCGAGCAGACTTGTGGCTTTTGGGGCTACTCGCACCATTTGTTGTTGTGGGAGTGGCCTCAATAGGCCTTTTCTGTAGGCAGCTTTTTTTTGTAACTGCTGTAGGTCCAACTCATGTCGAGATTTCAGGCCATCCCCTTTGTCCTGGGAATAATTATCAAGTTCTTCTTTCACAAGCTGGATCAGCTTCATTCCGGAAATTGGAACTCTTTCTTGAGTTGGAAGAACAGGCAACCTTTCGTCAAGGTACTGATGTAAGGACAGAGCGACAGATTGTCTGGCAATTTTTAATTCGTCGCTGGAAAGATGTTGAACCACTTCCTGGTACACCATTTGAGGCAGAGGAGCAATTACAATTACCAAGTAAAGCAATGCATTCATTTCATTCGACCCATAATGCAGTGAGTTGGCGGCTTGTGCTACGTGGAGTGCCGAAGCGTTGGCCAGCATTCGAAAGAGTTTTCCCGGTTGTGGTATTTCCAGCAGATGTCCCAGTAAGCAATGGGGAGAGCAAGTGATGCGAATTCAGATGCGAGAGAAAATATATCAATGAAAGAGTCAAGCCGAATCGAGCAAAGTACGTTTGATTCTTATCAAATTCAGCAGAATCCAAGAATCAGTGTTGTATTTAATCATGAAAATATTCAGTACACCGGATCGGATTTACTTCGGATTCACTACGTCGTAGAAAGTGTAGAGTCATGCAGCGTCGCTGCCATTGAAAGATCAGTTGTTTGGTATACAGAAGGAAAAGGTGAGGAAGATTTCGGTGTTGTTTTTTTTGAGCGAATACAAATCGATAAGCGCAACGACGGTACAAAAATACTGCCAAAATCGGTCAACACAGACCAACTGACAGGGGCCCTTGCGATAGATCTGCCCCAGAGTCCTCTATCCTACGAGGGAATTATTGTCAAAATTCGGTGGTGTGTTCGTATTCGTATTTTTTTCCGAAGCGGCAGAGATTTCGTTTCAGAACACATTTTTTTTCTAGGAAATGTACCGTTAGCACAGCTGTCAGAAAAGATAGGGTGATAGATGAGTACGGTAGTAATTCACAATCCATTTTCCACACGGTTCATTCGCCCGGGTGTAATACCCTGGCACTCAACGAGGACATCCCCAAGTGCTCTGCTTGAAAACCTAAAGGGTTTTGATAATAGAGCAGTTATTTCTGGACCACACGGTAGTGGGAAATCGACACTTTTAAGGCATTTTGGTTCTGTATCACGAATACAGGGCTACAATGTTTGCTATTTGCGATGCCGTTCATGGATCGACGTAATGCGTGCCATACGGCTGTTTGTCGATGTGAGTCCAAGGCATGACTTTGTATGTATTGATAGTTTTGAGATACTCAGCTTTTTTGGATGGTTTCTCTGTTGGATCGCAGATTTACGTGGTATTTGTGTTGTTGTGACGGTGCATGAGAGACCTTGGTGGTGCACGTGGCCGGTATTAGTGAACACTAAAACACGTTTCAAAACGTTCGACAAACTTGTCCAAGAGTTGATGAAAAAATACTCCAGAACGGAGACAATCAACTTTAGTAAGGAAATGCTTCAAGAAGTTTTTGAACGGAATTCGGGTAACTTTAGAGAGGCGTTTTTCGAACTGTATGACTATTATGAAAGTCATTCGCGGACAACACTCCATACGAGAAAGAGGCAATAGATTTCTCGGAGTGGTGGTTGGACTACAGGTAAAGTTGTCTTTTTGTATCAATAAAAACGGTAATATCAGATATACGGTGGTCGAGAGGAAAATTTGGGAAAGAAAACAATGTTTTTATGGAGTGGCGGCTTACGAACGCAACCTAGGTTAAGAGTGTTGGCAGGATCAGTGGGTTATTTGCCCGGCCTGTCACGCCTGACAAAAGGAGAGTGTGATGCGTTCGCCGCGTATTTTAATTACAGTATTTTTTTTCATCGGAATTGCTATTGGCAACCAATCTGCCGTTCGGGCGCAGTGTTGTCTCTCGGGTCTTTTTTCTGGGTGCGGTTGTTTTAAGACAGCGGTTCCGGCATACGCCGTAGCACCCGTCCCAGCACCACCACCAGTGACACCTATCATGGCACCGCCTGTAATGGCACCAGCTGTTGTTGCACCACCGCCACAACCTGTAATGGTCCCTGTTCAGCAGGTTAGCTATGTTCCAGAAACAACCTATCAGACGAAATATCAATGTGTACCCGTCACATGCTACCGACCTTCATGTGAGATTGATCCATGTACGGGTTGTGCCGTTGAATGTATGGAGCAGGTTACAAACTATGTCCAAAAGCAAGTAAGCGTTCCAGTTACTCAGTATAGGGCTGTCTATACAACGAAATATGTTCAGGTTCAGCCCGGAGCAGGAGCTCCCAGTGTTGCAGGAACTATTCCAGGGCCTGCTGGCGTGGCAACAAGTCCTTTTGCAACACCATCACAAACGACTCCTCAGGCTTGGGGAGCTGCGGGAACGGCTGCGTCACCATCAGTGCCAACTCAACAACCAGTCTTGCCCCCATCCGCCCCGAGCAGTACGTATCAGCAACAAATTGTTCCTCAGAGTGGGAATTACGCACCGGCGCAGCCAAATTCACTACAGACGCAACCAATGAATGCTCCAGCATTCACTCCAGCCCCATCACTCAAGCCGATACCCGAATTATCACGAGATGAATCTAATCAAAATTCTCCGAATTCCGAATCAGGAATGTTTAGTACCCCGGGTACGTCGACAGATACGGGTTATGGACAGTCAAATCAGATGCAGACAGGAAATCCAAAGACGATAGTTCCGTCACCATCATTACGGGCGATACCGCCTGCAACCAGTAGTTCGACCAGTAATAGTCGAAGGTCGTACGGTACCCCACTGCGGGGAAATAGTGATATGCCTGTGCTCCCAGGCAATGGTCCAACGTCAACTACTCGGGCCTTCCCAAAGCTTTTAGAGCCGACCGGCCACACAACGTCTTGGAAGCCTGCGGATCAAATAGTGCCAAAACAGGCACACGTATCGAATAGGCAAAATTCTTGGCAACCTGCATTCACGAAAGTACCCTCTGGAACGTATGCTCAGGGATGGCAGCCGACATATCCGACTGCAGCACTTCCCACAACCGCTCAATAGTTCCTGCCGTGACAAATGCCGAGATTGCACTGATTTTTGACCATGTGGCCGATCTTTTAGAGTATCAGGGAAGTAATGTATTCCGGGTCCGTGCGTATAGAAATGCTTCTCGATTAGTGGAGGGGATAGTTGAGCCACTTACAACAATACGAGATGCACCTGACCGATCTTTTCAGGACCTTGACGGTATAGGTAAAGATCTTGCTCAGAAACTGGAAACGCTGTTGGCTAGCGGCCAATTACCAATGCTTAAGCAGTTGGAAGAGGAGGTGCCGCAAGTTGTTTTCGACCTTATGCGGGTACCAGGACTCGGCCCAAAGAAGGTAAAGCTTTTGATGGCAGCGATTGAATTAGAGTCGTTGGATGACTTGGAAAAAGCTTGCCAAGAGGGCAGAGTGAGTCTGCTCAAAGGGTTTGGTAAGAAAACTGAGTCAACAATTCTTTCGAACATTGCATTTGCTAAAAATCCTGATAATTCAAGACTTCTTTGGAATGAAGCAGATCAGATTGTTCATCTTTTGATTGAGTGGATGAAAAAGTGTCAGGCAGTTCAGCAAGTCGAGGCTGCAGGTAGTTGGCGACGAGGTAAGGAGACAGTCGGAGATATTGATCTCCTTATTGAAAGCCATCAGCCAAGTGACGTCATGAATCACTTCGTGGCTTGGGAGCACGCAGATCATGTAATGGTTCAAGGGGATACCAAAACAAGTATTCGTGGCCCACGCGGGGTTCAGGTCGATATGCGTGTCGTGGAAAAAAAATCTTTTGGTGCTGCTTGGCAATATTTTACAGGATCAAAGGAGCACAATGTTCGATTACGAAGTCGGGCTAAAAAACTCGGGCTTTCCATTAATGAATATGGCGTAAGCCAACTCGATCAGTCTGGTGCAAAGATAATCGCAGGTCAAAGTGAAAAAGAAGTTTACAAAGCTGTGGGACTTGAATGGATTCCACCTGA
>JABHNP010000168.1 GCA_018694455.1 Planctomycetaceae bacterium
CTGTTGTATCTATAAAAGGTGATGCCACGCTCGAAGCGTGGAGCTCTGTTCTTTTTGATCATTGTCGAGCAGCAAATGTTGACTTTGTCGTCATGGCCGGCTTCCTCCAGCTCGTGAGAATTCCAGCTGATTTTGAACATCGGGTAATTAATATCCACCCATCATTACTGCCTGCATTTGGGGGGAAAGGGTTTTACGGCAACCGGGTACATGCCGCCGTTATTGAGCACGGATGCACAACTTCTGGATGCACTGTCCATTTTGTCGACAACGAATACGACCACGGACCAATACTGCTTCAGTCGCAGGTGCCGGTTACAACTGATGATACTCCGGAATCACTTGCCGCCCGAGTCTTTTTAGCAGAGTGCGAGGCACTTCCAGAGGCGATTAATGTGCTTTCCAAAAAACACCAGGCCAAAAAACACCAGGTAAAACAAAAATCTTAACAGACACACGGAGAATCCCACCATGCAACGTTCCACTGGAAATATCATTGCTGATTCCCTCGAATCTGCGGTCAGCTACGCTGACCGCCTTGTGCAAGAAATCTCTCACCTTGAAGCTGCACGCTTTGCACGTCCAGGCGGCCAACTTGTGTCCTCGAACCACCCTTGTTTCACTTTTGGTCACTTGAGCCTCTATCCACCAAAGGTCTTAAGCCAGCTCGATCAAAATCCGCTAACGATACCGGCTGGATTTAAAAAACTCTTTGACAAAACGGCCACATGCCAAGACGATCCCAACCATACTATTTACCCATCATTCGACGAAGTGCGCGCATTTTTTAGTGCCAGTCATAAAAAACTGACTGAGACACTCCGAGTTACTCCCAACGAGGCTTTTGAGCGACCAAATCCAGCCGAAGGCCCCCTCGCCAAACGATTTCCGACACTCTCGTCGGTGCATGCATTTTATTGTGGTGGGCATATCATGTCACACCTTGGCCAACTTTCCACCTGGCGTCGCATGCAGGGTCTACCCCCGGCCTGACTCCCATAGCTGGCAGAACGAACAAGCACATTGATCGAGGAGTACCCCGAAACCGAAAGATGTTGCTTACGTTCGAACCATTCAGACTTATGCCGTCACCTGAATAACATACCGGGCCGGCCTAAGATTTTTTTGTGTTTTTATTCTTCCGCTTTTTTATCTTTGGTGGTTTGGGTGGATACGGAGTACCATTTATGTAGTTCAAGCGATCATCAACATCTGCACCATCGCTTTTCGGATGAAAATCAGAACGCTGGACAGCATATCGGTCCTTGAAAAAATCTTTAAACCAGACGACGGAGTTCAAGGCTTCTGTAGCTTCAACCGAATTCGTCGTTGTATTGATCACATCTATCAATGTTGGCTGCGGATTAATCACACCAATACGTCCAAGAAATTCCGCAGCTCGAACTCGAACCATCAGGACAGGATCCTCTAACAACGGCTCCACGGCCGAAGCAAGCTCCGCAGCTTCATTGCCAATGGCAGCACACGCCATGGCTGCCCAATAGCGTTTCATAGCGTCCGACGATGACAGTGCGGCATCAAGCTTTGGCTTCGCACTCTGAAACGAAATTAACGCAAGGTCTGCAATATCAACGAATTCTGAAATCTCCTGCTGATGCTGCTTCCCAAACTCGACCGGGTTTTTCATCGCATGCGATGTCAGATAGCTTTCTGGGTAAAAACTTAAATCGGGCAGTGACTTCACCATGACCTGCAATCGCTGACGGAGCTCAAGAAGTTCCTGCCGATACTGGGGGTCCGTAGAGAGGTTTACCACTTGATGCGGATCAGCTTCACAGTCGAAAAGCATCTCAACAGGCTTCGCTAGGAAAAACTTTGATGGCGGCCCTTTCAACTTGCCTTCTTGGAATAATTCTCGCCATTCTGAGTACGCAAGATTCTTGTAGCGGTAGTTATTATTCAAGCCATCTGGAAGATATGGCTGATAGTTACGGATATACTGATACTTGCCTCGCCGTATCGATCGAACGAAATCATACTTTTCATCAAATCGATCAGCGTATCCAAATGTTTCCTGACGTTGACCGATCACATCTTCAGTTACATCTCTGCCAAGAAAAGCCTTACCGTCTACCTGACTAGGAATCGTGACACCGGCGAGATGCAATACCGTCGGACCGAAATCGATAAAACTGACAAAGCCATCAAGCCTTGTTCCACCCGCCGCAGGAGCAAGATGCTGAAAGTTCTTAGGAACTCTAATAATCAATGGTACATGGAGACCCGACTCATAGATGTACCCTTTACTGCAAGGCAACACGCCGCCGTGGTCCCCGAAGTAAAAAATAAACGTATCTTCAAGAAGCCCATCGTGCTTCAGCTGGTCAACTGTGTTTTGAACAATTGCATCGATGTCTAGCATTCGATCAAGATACCGTGCATGCGTGTACCGAAATAACTTCGTATCGGGATGATACTCTGCCAACTGAACTTCGGCAGGATCATGATTCGTAGTTTCAGTCTCATACGAATCCTGCTTGAAATGTAACGAACCTTCATGTGACTGAGCATGCGATTGCATATGAAAAAATGGCTGGTCACTGCGCGACCGATTCCTCCAGGAAGCTGTGTTGGATGAGGCATCCCAAACCCCACGACCCTCGACGGCGTTGTAGTCTTTTTTACTGTTGTTCGTCGTGTAGTACCCTGCATCTCGCAAATAGGCCGGAAACATTTGCAAGCCTTTCGGCATGGCCGCCATTGCATATCGCCTGTGATATTGCGTTCCTATCCGAGGGCCGTAGCATCCTGTTATCAGGGTCGTTCGAGCAACCGAACAAACGGGCGCGTTCGAGAAGGCATGGTTGAAAGTCAATCCGTGTTTCGC
>JABHNP010000383.1 GCA_018694455.1 Planctomycetaceae bacterium
ACTCCTGAATTCCCTGAAGGCACATATGCCTATTTTCTTACGGATGCTTGGCCTGTCATTCCTCGTGCATTTCGTGGAACTCCGGTTCTGTTAAAGGAAAGAGGACACGGTTCACACAGGAGGCCGGGCCGTTAATACCATCAAACCAAGACCATCGGCCTAGGCATTTGCTTCTGTACATTCACAGCCCACAATGAACACGTACGGCCTGTGGCACACCGATGTCTATCACCTGAATTCGGCCAGTGTACTGTTTAGCATCAGCGGTATAAAAACCTTGCTTTGATGCAACAAATGTCAATGTTGTATCTGCACGAATACACTTTCCATCAGGTGTTCCATGATCACAATCAAAACCTGATGGCACATCAACAGCAATGATGAAGGGCCGTGGTGAAATTTTCATTCGCTCAGCAATTGAATCAATCGCAATCTTGGAATCACCTCGCACCACACCAGTTGCACCAGTTCCAAGGATTGCATCAATGACACATGTCGCTGAAGCCAAGACTGCCTGCCAACGTGCCTCTGGTGTACCAACAAGACTCAATACTTCTATTCCCGACTGAGTTACGATTTTGAAATTCGTCAGTGAATCTCCCTGGAGACGGCTCGGGGGTGCCACTAACACGACCCTCACTCGGGCCCCGGCAAGTTCCAGATAGCGCGCAATAACGAGTCCATCCCCACCATTGTTTCCAGGCCCAACGACCACCACCATGTCTTGTTCTGAAACTGACTCAACCGTATTGATAATTGCTTCACTTGCATTACGGCCAGCATTCTCCATGAGGACAATTCCGGGCACGGAATAGTCCTCCATTGCCATCCGGTCAACTTCACGCACCTGAGCCCGACTGATCGACAGCATGTGTTTCCTCCAAAAAGACTCTTCATCAAGATGGCATTTTAATAGGTCCGGAAAGATATATCAGGCCCGGAAATTGTTTGTTTTACGGCAGACGAACCATACTGGTTTTCGAGGCAGGTTGTGCTGCTATGATCAGAGTCGTTGCAACTACTTGCAAAAGTTTTCGCAGTTCGACAATTCGAATCGAAAAGGAGTTTTGGCGTGGCACAAGCAGCCCTTGCACTCGAAGACGGTACATTCTTTTTAGGTGAATCATTTGGACATCAAGGAACAGTAACTGGTGAAGTCTGCTTCAATACGTCAATGACTGGCTACCAGGAGATTCTCACTGACCCGAGCTATCGTGGACAGATTCTTACGATGACCGCGCCGCAGATTGGCAACTACGGAATCAACCCCAGAGATGTGGAAAGCGGCCATCTTCAAATGGCTGGTTTCGTTGTGCGCGAAGCGAGCCGAATAGCAAGTAACTTTACCGCAACCGGAACGCTTGATGAATATTTGAAACAGGCAGGTGTTGTTGGCATCAGCGGCATCGACACGCGAGCTCTTGTTCGACACATTCGGACTCAAGGAGCGATGACTGGTGTTATTTCAACAGACATTCTTGATGAAGGAAAGCTTGTACGCACAGCTCGGGAAGCACCCAAACTCGTCGGATGCGATCTTGTCAAAGAAGTTATGCCTACCGAAACAAGCCAATGGGATGAAGAGCTTGCAACTGACGGAACACCACTACTTCAACCGACCGAGGGTGGGGAATTTCTACCCTCACCACAACACACCATAGAAAAACATGTTGTAGCGCTCGATTTTGGTATGAAATGGAACATTGCAAGACACCTTACATCAAAGGGATGCAAAGTAACCGTCGTCCCTGGTAACATCACGGCTCAAGAAGTTCTCAAGCTGAAGCCAGATGGAGTTTTCTTAAGTAATGGACCGGGTGATCCTGAAATGGTTGATTACGGTGTAGCAACAGTCCGAGATTTAGTCGGCCAGGTGCCAATTTTTGGAATCTGTCTAGGCCACCAACTTCTAGCTCAGGCGTGTGGTGCAAAAACATTCAAACTCAAATTTGGCCATCGCGGTGCAAACCAACCTGTTCTTGATATTGAGACTGGTCGAGTTGAAATTACATCACAAAATCATGGGTTCGCTGTAGAAGAAGAAACACTTCCATCGACACTCGAAGTCACACACAGAAATCTTAATGATGGCACAATTGAAGGCATTCGCCACAAGACGGAAGCCGCTGCCAGTGTTCAGTACCATCCCGAAGCGGCAGCAGGCCCTCACGATTCATCTCCTCTTTTTCTGCGATTTCGTGAAATGCTTGATGCATAAGCGAAAACAGGAGCGCAACACTTCCTCACGGCGTTCTTGGAATCCGTACTTTTTACTTCTAAACATTGGACTTTTCGTAGAGTAACTTTATCGGGATTAAAGGCTGTCCATCGCTGTTTTTTAGGCTTCTAAAGACCTGCCTTGGCACTAGCAGATTATTTTTTAAAAAAAACCCCCCGGAAAAGTTTGACATTGGTTTTCTATGGGCAATCTTTGAGAGAAGTTTCGGGCGCCTCCGACACTTCACCGTCGATCAAGGGATTCGGCGGTCTATCACCCTATTTAAGTGTCAAGGAGTCTCACCCATGAGTCGTGCGTTTTACTTAGGCGGTCTATCGGCCGCACTTTTATTGTGTTTCGGTACCTTTGCTGAAGCTGGTCTTTTTGGCCATCACCATGGTCAGGCCGGTTGCTGTGAGCCAGCTTGTGGTTGTGAACCAACTTGTGGTTGCGAACCAACCTGTGGTTGCGAACCAGCTTGCGAACCAGCTTGTGGCTGTGAGCCAAGCTGTGGTTGCGAGCCAGCTTGTTGTGATTCTGGTTGCTGCAGTAAGAAACGATGCTGCAAACTAGGCACATGGCTTCGAAGCCTTCACGAAGCAAAGATGGCTCGACGAGCACAACGTCGTTGCTGTGAGCCAGCTTGTGGTTGTGAGCCAGCTTGTGGTTGCGAGCCAACCTGTGGTTGTGAGCCAGCCTGTGAGCCAGCTTGCGGCTGCGAGCCAACTTGCGGATGCGAGCCAACTTGCGGATGCGAGCCATCCTGCGGAATCTAAAAAAAGCTTGACATTGAATTATTCCCCGATAATTCAATGACAATGCCACATCGACCCGGCCGGACATGTTCCGGCCGGGTTTTTTTATGCCTCCTCAGATGGCAAAACTAGAAAATACATTTTCAAGCCGAAGGCTAGCTTCGTCCAGACCGATTCCAAGCACGTCTCTATTTTCAAGCTTCAGGAGTTCATTCTAACTCGGTCACTACATCCCACCGAAAGTCAGGCCATGTATCGCGAATCAACTGGCAACTTTGTTTAGCCATTAGATTTTAGACAAAGGCCACATTTTACGGATAGGAAACGATACATCGGCGTAAGCCTTCCCCATTGATTGGCGTCGTTGGGAAGGGTTGAGCCAAGATAGAGACAGGGAACTCTCAATGCTCAACAGGGACCACGATAAATCAACGCCGAAGCGAACATCACAAAGCATGCCAGGCTACCTCCCGTCGTCTGCATTCGTTTTGCTAGGAACGGCGTCAGCTTTGCGTTCGCCTGCGCGTAATTCTTCTGCATGGGGCTCAACCGCTTTTTCCACCTTTTCCGGGACGGTTACAACATTGGATACGTAAATTCCTTTGCTTGAGACCGCCAATGTGCAAACACGACCACTCTCATAATGAAGGCCTTGGTCTCCACCTCTGTTTCTGTCACGGAGCCAGTACCCTGATGAACTTGTTCCAACCGAGGTGGATGAATAGCCACTTTCTGTTTCAGGATGTCTGCCAGTCCCTCTCATGCTCCCAGGCACTACCATCCTCTTCTCGATCTTCTGGGCACCCAGAGCCGCAGGTTCATCAAGCCAGCAAAAGTAGATGCTGTATAATTCTCCAATAGCCGGCAAATTCGACGTATTGGTTGATAACTGATCCAAGCCCTGTTCATCCCTGATCAGTTCAAGCCTAAAACTCAGCTCTTTCTCTATTTGTTCACGCAAAGAGATGATTAGTTCCTAGCGATCTATCTGGCGCTCTATGCTGAATTTCTTCCCTGCCTCATCCTCTTTCCCTGACCTTTTACAACCTACAGCTGTCATGGTAGCGATTAGTAGTATTAGCAGTGGAATGTTTTGGTTCATCTTATTTTTTGCTACTCACTTCATCTCAAAATTTCTGACGAGGAGCAAGCATTGATTTGTTCATCAACTGCAAAAATTGCTGGAGGCCTACTAGTATACAGACTCCTGATGTGTCAGTCCCGTGGTCGGGTCGTGATCGGTTATCACTCGAACGAACAGCGGATACTCTAAATTTTGAACGCCGGCCAAATAGGGCCGGCAGATTCCAGATACCATAAACCTATTTCCTAGCAATCCAAAATTTCTGTTCAGAGGGCTGCACGCCTTCAAAAATTAATACCTCTACTCCTGTTCGGCGAGCCATCTTTCTGCATCAAGTGCTGCCATACAGCCCGTACCGGCCGCTGAAATAGCCTGACGATAGTAATCATCAGCTACATCACCCGCTGCAAAGACACCCTCAACATTTGTCGACGTACGAAAGTGGTTTTGCCAAACAATGTATTTCTTTGGGGTAAGTTCCAATTGACCATCCAAGAAACCTGTATTTGGCGTGTGACCAATTGCCAGAAACACACCCGCCGCCTTTAAGATGGTTTCCTCGTCTGATCCAGTGGTACTTTGCAGTCGAACACCGGTCACACCATCACTATCGTCACCAAGCACCTCAATAAGTGTCGAGTTAAAATGAATATCAATCTTCTCACTCTCATGAGCTCGTTGTGCCATAATTTTACTCGCGCGTAATTCATCACGACGGTGAATGAGATGAACCCGACTCG
Organism: Planctomycetaceae bacterium; assembly: GCA_018694455.1. Classification (GTDB taxonomy): domain Bacteria; phylum Planctomycetota; class Planctomycetia; order Pirellulales; family UBA1268; genus UBA1268. Next base: position 4,798 of record JABHNP010000383.1, read on the forward strand.
CAAACTTTGTGAGATACGTGGCCTCTTCTACTGCTGAATCTCCACCACCAACGACAACAAGTTCTTTCTCTCGGAATCTTGGAAGAGCTCCGTCACAGACGGCACAGGCACTGACCCCATAATTTTTAAAACGTTCTTCACTTTCCAAACCAAGCCAATTCGCACTTGCTCCCGTAGCAACAATTACACATTTTGCCTGTATTTCATCGCCACTAGCTGGTGTCAGTGTGAATGGTCGCTTTGAAAAATCGACTTTCGAAATATCATCCGTAATAACGCGCGTACCAAAGTTCACTGCTTGCTGCCGCATGAGCTCCATTAGTTCCGGACCAGTCACGCCCTCTCCAGCGTGAGGAGCCATCATCAATCGTCGATTTTCAGGCAGTGCTGAATCAAGAAATGCTGCAAGATCCCCGGCAGGAAAACCGGCATAGTTCTCCACTTCACTTGTGAGCGCAAGTTGCCCAAGCGGCAAAGTACCGGCCATACGATTCTCTTCAGTAATTGCGCCTTCAAAAACAAGTGGCTTCAACTGTGCTCGTGCTGCGTACGTAGCTGCACACCAACCTGCCGGGCCACTCCCAATAATGACCACATTCTCAAGTGAACCTTCTGACATTCCTTAACTCCCTTGAAATACTTTGTGCGTTAGAATCTCTGCAGCGAAACCGATACTGACCATCAGCTAAACAATTCTGCTTGTCGCATGATAACGTGAAACGTAAATTTCTGCGTGCACGCTTGATCTCAACAGACGAGTGGTCACCAGAGGCTCTGCTTGAAAAAGACCTTCGGGCCAAAAACATGGTCTGACTTCTCTGCATTTTCGCCTTTTTGTCGAGTGAGATACCCGACAGTCTGAAAAAAATAGTACGAATAATGCATTCAAACGCTAGCCACTTGCTACAGATTTTGGTACTTTTGAAGCATTCCGGTAACGCTCGGTATTGTTCTTCGTACACATATATCTTATGCAGACATCAGGAAAAAATCGTTTTTTACTGGGTGCAAGCCATGTTGCGTCACTTTTTAATGCGATACCAGAGGCATCGTTTTTTGTAAAAGATCGGCA